>NZ_DANC01000020.1:0-64853 GCF_002499755.1 Methanoculleus sp. UBA291
TGAGGTGTTTCGGGATCACCTCCAACATACAATTGTATATCACGAGGAGATGGGCAGATGGCACAATTTGAGTTTAACCCTGCATCTGTGGTCGGTCGGCACTACAAGGAGGGAATGTTGCCGTATGGGGGTCGCGTAAACTGTAAAGGTATAATCACATATGCAGTGAGCCGCGAACAGTTCGATGAAAAGATGCGCCGGTTGGACTCCATCTAATGAATCAGCCCCAAAAACTCGTTTTTTTTAGATACTGATATCTTGATATCAGCTTATGAGGATTCTCGCTGTAAGGGAATCATCGATCATATATCAAACCATGGTGGATTCCGACTGGTAACTTCGATCACTGTGTTAGGCGAAACGTTGTTCAAAGTCATGGAGAACAATTTGGGTGGAATTTTCGTATATCAGTTCTTTCCAATCTCAATGGCTGGAACACTGAAATAATGTTCCCTGATGAAAGCGTAAGCCGGCTCTGTTATAGCATGAGCACCAACTACGACGACTCAAGAATGATCGGGCAAAAGACCGACAAAGTACATTTAGCGTATGCCATGTCACAGGAGTGTGACGTATTCCTCACTCACGATGTGGGCCTGACTCGATACAGGATTCCCAAAGAACTTGAAGAGGCGAAGTTTTTCAAGCCCGAAACCATGACACCCGAAGTCTTTTCAGATCGTTACCTCCGGCGATAACTCCTCACCCTTCGCCGATTCCCCTGCTGTTCGTGAGTGTTCCTCGTCGTTGCTGGTATCCTGTGTCCCCCGACAACGAACGCAGAGAAGTAGGGCTGATCACCTCTTAGGTGAGGGGTGTCCTGCACCGCCGTCCCCGGTTGGATATTACCCCCTGTTTTCGCTGTTCCGATTGAGGCGTGAGGCAGTACGGTGAAACAGTAGCTGCACACCTCCTTTCCCTCAATCGATGAAGTCATCCCAAAAGTGTCCAGCGGCTGAAGATTCATATAATTCAGAGTATTCTGACACATCCCCGCGAAAAATTGAGTGATCTTTGGCGTCAAGCTGCTGACACGGCTTCCCTCTGGGCATCGCCACGCGGGGGAGGGGCCGGGAGGGGGAAACCCCCTCCCGGCTGAGGTGTTTTGGGACGACCTCGATCTTAGGACAGCAACATGCTCTCCACATCTCGTTGGAAGCCAGGCATGCAGGCTCAGGAATTGAAACAGAGTTTAAAATATGCCCCCGCCCGGATTTGAACCGGGGACAACCAGATCTTCAGTCTGGCGCTCTCCCAGTCTGAGCTACAGGGGCTTCTGTCTTACAATGTTGTTTGTTGTCCCTAATAAACTCTGTGTCCCCGGGGTATGCCGCTTTGCACCGGGCTGCGGCACAGGAACGCATCCGAAAAGCGTCTGTTTATCACGTCGTACACCGATATGTTACCAATGGACCGGAGCGATCAGAACCGGGATGTCCGGGACAAGAACCTCATGCAGGCGCTTTCCGGGAGGACGGAGTCCGTTGTGCATCTCACGCACAACGACCTCGACGCCGTCGGCGGCGATGCCATCCACCGGAGGAAATATGGGGGCGTCTTCACCGTCTGGTCTTCGGTCGGCAAGTTCCTCCCTCTCCTGGATGCCGTGGCCGGCTCTCCGGGCCGGGGCGACCTTCTCAGCATATCGGATATCGGTTACCAGCCGGGCGTCGAGCAGCGGCTCGCGAAGGCCCGGTCGAACGGGTGGCGGATCGAATGGCGCGACCATCACCGCTGGAAAGATGAGGAGATCCGCGCCGTCGATGCGAAGACGAGCCTTCTCCACATCGACGTCGCCACCTGCGCCACCGGGATAGTCGCGCGCGACCTTGCCCCCGGCGACCCCGTAGCGGAGGAGATCGCGCGGGTCGTCTGCGACTACGATCTCTGGAAGCACCAGGACCCCCGGTCGAAGATGCTCGGCCAGGTCGTCATGCGGAAAGGCTTTCGGGAGTACGTCCGCGACAATCTCGTCCGGGGCACCATCGTCGATGCAAAGATAGAGAACGAGTACGGGCAGATCGCCCGGGAGATGGAGCGCGACATCAAAAAGAGCCTCCGTCACACCACCATCATCGCCAACGGCCGCTACCGGATGGCGTTCGCCCCGCTCTACGGCTACCCGAGCGAGACCGCACACGCCATCCGCGAAGAATTCGGCACCGATATCGAGGTGATCGTCTCCGGAAACGGTCGTATCTCCATCCGCTCCGTCCCCCCGATCAGCCATCTCATCGCCCGGGAGTTTTCCGGCGGCGGTCATCCCCACGCAGCCGGAGGCACGTTTTCGTTCACCCTCCTCGACCGCTTCCTCTTCTGGCTCATAAAAAGGAACCGCCACTACCGCCGCCTTGCGG
The DNA here is from genome assembly GCF_002499755.1 of Methanoculleus sp. UBA291. Classification (NCBI taxonomy): domain Archaea; kingdom Methanobacteriati; phylum Methanobacteriota; class Methanomicrobia; order Methanomicrobiales; family Methanomicrobiaceae; genus Methanoculleus; species Methanoculleus sp. UBA291. The sequence goes on from NZ_DANC01000020.1 coordinate 2,358, forward strand.
AGACGGCGGAGTCTATCGAGGAATGAACGCCCGGTCTACGAGACCTTTCCAGTAATCCGGGCAACCGTCCTTGCAGTAACCGCCGACATCGAGCATCTCCGGATCGGCGAATGCGGCCGCCGCCGCAAGGTCCTCCGCCTCCGGATCGAGCAGGACCAGTCTTCTGACGCGGAACCGCTCCATCAGGTCCTCCGCCCGGCCGATCTCTTTTGCCGGGAGGATGAGGTCGCTCTGGTACTCGAGCAGCAGTTCCAGGTCGAAGGTCTCCGGATTCCGGGGGAAGAAGAGAATTTTCCGGCCGGCAAGCACCTCGAGCTCGATCGTCTCCGCCGCATCCGCAATTAAGATATGCCCCTGCACGCCCATGTCCCGCATCTCCCGCGCGAGCCGGGCATACGCGGTCGCGATCGTCTCGAAAAACTCCTCTTCGTCCCCCAGGTAGCCGTCCCGGAATCCGAGCATGTGGGGAGCGGGGAGAGAAAACCAGGCCTCCTTCCGCCTTGCCCGGACGGCGCGTGCATCTTCGGCTACGGCGGAGGGGTCGATGCCCGGCTCACTGACGAGCACCGCGTCCGCCATGCCGAGGAAGGCTTCTCGCCACCGCTCTCCGTAGAAGAGGCCGCCTGCGGCGGGCATCGTCACCCCCTCCTGGACGTCAAGCGACCGTTCGAGCCGGTAGGTGGTGAGGTCCGCTTCTTCCCCCTTCTTCCCTTTCAGCCATTCTGCGAGTTCCGGAACCGTGGGCTCCCCGACCTCGGAGCCGAAGGACCGGACCGGTATCGTAATCCGTCGTGCCATGCGCTGGTATCTTTATTAGCATCGCAACCAGAGTAGATAAGGATGAGTGGTAAGCCGTTGCTGGTAACGTGTGGGCTCCCGTACACGAACGGTCCCTGCCATATCGGGCACCTGCGGACCTACGTGCCGGCGGATTTTTATGTGCGATATATGCGCCGGTCCGGGGAGGAGGTCGTCTTTGTATGCGGTTCCGACAATCACGGAACGCCGATTGTGATCAGCGCCGAGCAGGAGGGCTCGACCCCTCGGGCCCTCTCGGAGCGCTATCATCAGCATTTCTACGATACGTTCCGGCGGATGGAGGTCATCTTCGACCGGTTCGGCATGACCGACGACCCTATGAACCACGAGACCACCCGCTCGATCGTGCAGCGGCTGATCGAGAACGGCTACGTCTATGCAAAGACCGTCAGCCAGAGTTACTGTCCCAAATGCAAGCGGTTCCTCCCGGACCGCTACGTGGAGGGGACCTGCCCCCACTGCGGGGCGGTCGCCCGGGGCGACGAGTGCGACCAGGGGTGCGGCCAGCACCTTGAACCCGGCGAGATCAAGGATGCGGTCTGTAAGATCTGCGGCACGAAGGCGGAGTACCGGGAGCAGGAGCACTACTTCTTCAGGCTCTCGGCGTTCCGGGACTTCCTCCTCGACTACCTCCCCAATCTCCGGGGCACGGCCACCGCCCGGAACTACGCCCTCGGCTGGGTGAAGGAACTCCTGCACGACTGGTGCATCACCCGGACGCTCGACTGGGGCGTTAAATTCCCGGGGAGGGACGACCTCGTCGTTTACGTCTGGGTCGACGCACCGATTGGGTATATATCGTTCACGAAGGAGTGGGCAGAGACCGCGGGCGCCGACTGGAAGAACTACTGGTGCGGCGACGACACCCGGGTCACGCACTTCATCGGGGGGGACATCATCTATCACCACTGCATCTTCTGGCCGGCGCTCCTTAAAGGGGCGGGCTACGGCCTTCCGTATGCGGTGGTCGCAAGCGGCATGGTCACGATCGAGGGCAAGAAGTTCTCGAAATCGCGGGGGAACGTTGTCTGGGCAAACGACGACTACCTGGACCGGGGACTCCCTGCGGATTACCTCCGCTACTACCTCCTCTCCTACACCAGCCACACAAAGGAACTTGACTTCTCCTGGAAGGTCTACGCCGAGCGGGTGAACAGCGAGATCGTCGGGACGCTCGGAAATTTCATCTACCGGACGATGTACTTCGCCGGGAAAGAGTTCTCCGGCGTGCCGGACCTCGCTCCCCGGCCGGTCGTCATCGACGAGATCGCGCGGTCGCTCTCCGTGGTCGATGCACTGATGCAGGACTACGACTTCAAGAACGCCGTCGATGCGATGATGGCACTCGCGTCGTTCGGGAACTCCTACATCCAGAGCAACGCCCCCTGGAAGTTGATCAAAGAGGACCGGGGCGCGGCTGAGCAGGCGATCGCCGACTGTCTGCAGATCGTGAAGGCGCTCATCCTTATCTTCCAGCCCCTGATGCCTGACGCGATGCAGCGGGCCTGGACGATGCTCGGCTACGACGATGATGTCGCGGACCACCCGATCGCCGAGGCCACGGAGCCAATGAAAGCCCATACGCTTCCAGAGCCCGCTCCCCTGTTCGCAAAGATCGATGAGGCCCAGGTCAGGGATTTCGAGACGGTCCTTGCCGCGCGGGTCGAGAGGGCGAAGGAGAACTCGGAGAAGAAGAGCCCCGTCGTCTCCATCGAGGAGTTCGAAAACCTGGATATCCGGGTGGCAAAGGTCGTTTCGGCCGAGCCGATCAAGGGCTCGAAGAAACTCTATAAACTCATCGTCGACCTCGGGGGCGAGAAGCGCCAGGTGGTCAGCGGCATCGCCGGGTTTTACGCCCCCGACGAACTGGTGGGAAAGGACGTGGCGTTGATCGCAAACCTCGCCCCGGCGAAGATCTTTGGGGTCGAGAGCAGGGGGATGATCCTTGCCGCCGGCGACGAGGCCTCCCTCCTTGTCCCCCTCCGCCCGGTCAGGCCGGGGACGAAGGTCCGTTGAGGCGGGACGATCCATCAAACTTTTTTTCGTCAGTCTGACGGGCGGCCCGCTCACTTCATTCGAAAAACTCCGGGCCAGACGGTGCGAGAAGAGATGGAAGCGGGCCTGGGGGGATTCGAACCCCCGGCATCCGGGTTAGAAGCCCGGCGCTATGTCCTGGCTAAGCCACAGACCCCTGCTGTATTCCCATACATTTTGGTCTCCCGGGGATATTAACCCTTTGAGGGCGCGGTGTCGTGGGAAAAGAAAACGGATCAGCCGGCGCGGTAACACGCCGCCCTGATGATCTCGACCTTGGTCGGGTCTCCCCATTTCCGCCCTTCAACGTCGCGTGCAATCGTCGTTCCCCGGAACTGGACCTTGATCCGGGCCGACATCCGCTCCCGCTCCTCAAAGGCGAACGAGCTGGTGACCTCGACCCGTTTCATGCTGATGTTGAGGACAAGAAGGTCGACCATGATCCCCGCATCCCCGGGTGCGAGGTCTTCCTCGTTGACCGACGTTATGAAGAGACACTCTCCCGGCGCCGTCTCGGTCAGCGTGATGATGTTGTGGGCGCTGCTCAATTCGAGGGTGCGAGCCTTGCCGGTCTTGAGTTCGGCGATCACCGACGGTGAAATTCCTGTTAATGCTGCATACTTCATGGTCTTCACCCGTACATCGGCAGTTGCTCTCTCCGCGGCGTCGCCTCGGTCTTCTGCACCTGCTCGGAGATCTGGGCCATCGCCGCCTCGATCTCCACCGCCTGTTCGAGCAGCGGCTTGACGTCCAGGTTGAGATGATAGAGTTTATTTAAGACCTCAATCGTGGCCGCAGAGGACCGCGGGTCGGGGGTATTCACCGTCTCACCGAGAAGTCCGATCCCCGGTATGCCCCGTGTCTTGCACTCCGTGAGAAGGCTTGCTGCAATGCCGGAGATGCTCCCCATCGGGAGGATGATCGTCTCTTCCTCAATACGCTGGAGAACCTCCCGGCTGGTTGCAACCCCAAAGACCCTCTTTTCAGGTTCGTTCGTGATGATCCCGGCAATCGTGGCGATCTCCCGGACGTTAAACTGGGTGAGCCAGTCCAGGATGCCGTTTGCCACCTCGTAGCAGATCATCGGGTGGATGGGGACATCGGAGATGACTGCGGCGAGACTATCCTTCTCGTAGAGGCGCACGGGCGCATTGATCACGCCTTTTGTCATGAGAGCGACCGGCGGGAAATATTTGCTGGTAATCGTCCCGATCTGCTCGAATTCCATCTGTTCGACGAGGTATTGCAGAGCAATACTTCCGACGAGTCCGCTGCCAGGGAACCCTATCAGCACCGTTTTATCGGCGCCGTTAAGCGCTCTGGCTATAACCTTTATATCATCCATGGGGATCAACCACGTATTCTCGGTTAGTTTAACATAGATGGCTGTCCCTTAAAAATATTATGCAAGAATACCAGATCAAGCGTGGATACACAAAAAATCTTGCAGAATCCATGGTACAGGGTCTCCGCGATCAGTTCGAGACTGAACCCACGACCTCGAGGGACGGCCATTACACCATCGCCTACGGAGCGCTCCTGCGCCTTGAGGTCCGGCTGGGTGCGGGAGGCAAGACGTTGATCGTCGATACCGAGGCGGACAAAGCCGCCACCGACGAGACGATCATCGACACCAACCGCCGGTTCCGGAACTACCTCCAGCAGGTGACCGGGTATACGGCAAAAGAGCGGGCGAAGAAGGCCCAGCAGGCCCTTAAGGGAAGCACATAATCGGGTCGTCCTCCGGGGGTATTCCTTCCGTTTTGCGGACCCGGTGGATGGATGCGCGAACGATCTATGGGCGGACGCATAGGTGAGGCACGAAGCAGATATCTTCTGCTGCTTCAGGCCGGATCTCCTATTTTCTACCTTTTTTCTTAGGTTTCGGCACCGGAAGTGCGGCACAGGTTATCCGTGTGAGTTCTTTCAAGAATTCCGTATCGTCCAGATCGTCGATCAGGAAGTACGGTCTCGCGCCTTCGTAAGGCAGTGCGGTCTCGCCGTCCGGCATGAACTCCTTTCCCGGTTCGGTGATCTTCACGAAGAACTGGTTGTCGCAGACACAGGCGAAGAACGTTCCGTCGCAGTATATCCCGTATTCGCCGAACATCTTCCTGTACGTGATATCCCCCGCCCCGGCGAGTTGTTCGGCTACAAACTCAACGAATTCCTGGCTCGACGCCATACATACGCCTCCTTACTCTCTACGCCACGCTTCGCAGAGGGTTTTCAGCGGTCAACCGTCGCCCCGGAACGGCCTGCTGATTGCCGTGCACCCATTGCAACCCGTCTGTTGGGGGGCGGCAGCATACCCACGGTCATCCGGTTGAGGAGGGCCCCGGCTGAAAAAGGGGGGTATCCTACTCGATCACAATCGCCGGTTTGAAGGGCAGGGCCGCCGTCGCCTTCGGGTGGGTGCTCTCCCCGGCGTTCTGGACCGTCACCGGCACGCCGAACTCGCGCTCCAGGAACTGCCGCGCGCCCTCAAGGACCGCCTGCTCGTCGAGCGACGATTCCTGCAGTTGCTTCACGAGGTCGGGCGGCAGTTTCAGCACAAGTTTCGTGATTTGCTTTGCAGCATCCGTCGCCTCGCGGCCGCGCTTCCGCATCTCCTCGTTCTGCATGATCTCCCGCACCACCCTCGTCTTGTCGGCCGAGGCGGCGATGATCCGGAACGCCTCGTGCTTCCAGGCCGGGGCGACGAAGAGGCTGATGGATTTCGGCTCTATCGGGATGAGTTTTCGGATAGACTCGATGTCCTCGACCGTCCGCGCCAGGAACTCCTCGGCGAGTTCGACCTCCTGGCTGACCCGGGCCTCGTCCACCTCCGGCCAGGGGGCGAAGGAGACCAGACCCTTCCCGCCGATCTCGGCCCAGAGCGCCTCGCAGGTGAAGGGGATGAAGGGGGCAAGCAGCCGCACCCAGGTACGGCAGAGGTCCTGCATCACGGCCCCGCCGCTCACGTCCCCGGGCAGGCGGCGGCGGTACCACTTCAGATCGGCCTCCACGCCGAAGAACGCCTCCTGCAACGCCTGCCGGGTCTGGAACGAATCGAGCGCTCTCGTGGTATTCTCGATGCGACGCTGGAGCCTGCTTTCGAGCCAGACATCGATGGATGAGGCGCCGTCCGCCTGCTTTGTCTCCGCGACGGTGTTCCAGAACCGCTCGATCTGCTTTTTAGTCGACGAAACAAGTTCATTGCGCCAGTCGAAGTCCTGCCAGGGCTCCGCACTCCCGACAAGGAACATCCGGACGGTATCGGCACCGAACTCCTCCAGAGCATCTTCGAGCAGGAAGACGTTCCCCTTGCTCGACGACATCTTCGCCCCGTTCAAGAGGCCCATGCCGAAGACCACCATGCCCTTCGGCTGCAGGTCCTGCGGGAAGATGGCACGGTGGTGATAGAGTTGGAACGTGAGGTGGTTTGATATGAGGTCTTTTGCCGAAAACCGGTAGTCGTAGGGATACCAGTAGAGGAACTCGCTCCGGATACGGTCGAGGGTCTCCCGGTCGATGGTATCGGGATTCCCCTCGCCTTTGAAGATGTACTCGAAGACCTCCGGCGTCAGTTTCTCCGGAGGAATGGCCTTCAGATGGTGGGCAATCGTATAGTAGGCCATGTAGATCGTCGAGTCGGAGAGCGGCTCGATGATCCAGGTTGGGTCCCAGGGGAGCTTCGTGCCGAGCCCCACCCGCCGGGTGCAGGCCCAGTCCTTCAGCCAGTCGACCGTTCGGTTGAACTCGGCCCGGACCTCGGCCGGGACAAGCGTCATCCGCTCAAGCTGGGTCTTCACCTGCTCCTTCCAGCACGGATCGCTGTACTCCAGGAACCACTGGTCGTGGAGGATCTTCACAAAGACCCTGCTGCCGCACCGGCAGATCACCTGGCGGTTGTCGAACTCGTACATCGGGATGGAGCCGTAGCGCTCCATCATCAGGGCTGCAACGTCGTCCCGGGCTTCTTTCACCGGCTTTCCGCCGTATTTCTCGAAGACCTTCCCGCGAGAGAACTCGGCGCTGTAGATCTCCTGGGTGAGCGCTTCCATCCCGGGGTCGTTCTGGTCGCGGATGCCTGCCCGCTCGACCGCGTCCTTTGCCGGGATCTCCCCGTAACCGTCGACGGAGATAAGCGGGACCGGCCGGATGGCCGTATACTTCCCCTGCTGCTGCAGGTCGCGGAGGGCGATGTAATCAAACGGTGCGTGAGCGGGAACGCTCATGACGATTCCGGTCCCCATGTCCGGGTCGACAAACGTTGCCGGAAGGATGGGAATCTCGCCGCAGAGCGGGTGAGAGACCGCCCGGTCGATGAGCTCGGTCCCGGGGACCTCCTCCGTCGTCAGGACCTCGTGGTCCTGCAGGGCGAGCTTCCCTGCCGCCTCCTTGCTTACGATCCACTCCTCTCCGTCGATCATCGCCCGCACGTAGGTGACGGTCGGGTTCACCCAGAGATTCGTTACGCCGTAGACGGTCTCGGGACGGAGCGTTGCGCACGGAATTCTGGCATCCCCCAGGTGGAAGACCACCAGGGTGAACCTGATGATCTCGGCCTTATCGCCTTCGAGCAGGTCGTGGTCCCCGACCGGGTTCTCGCACTGGGGACAGTACTTGACCGGGTGAGCTCCCTTGACGACGTGCCCCTCCTCCTGCAGGTGCGCGTATTGCCACTCAATGAACTTGCTGTACTGGGGATCGACGGTGATGAACCGCCGGCGCCAGTCGATCGAGAGACCGCACTTCTGCATCACGCGCCGGTATTCCTCCGAGAAGTACCGGACGATCTCCATCGGGTTGATGAACCGGTCCAGGATATCCTGCGGCACCCGGTAAAGGTCGCGGTACAGCCCGATCGTCTTTTTGTCGCCGTTTGAGATCCTCTTGGAGATCCCGATGACCGGGGTTCCGGTGACGTGGAACGCCATCGGGAAGAGGACCTGTTTTCCTCTCATCCGTTGGTATCGGGCGACGACGTCCGGAACGATGTAAGTCCGCCCGTGCCCGACATGCATCGCCCCGCTCGGATACGGGAATGCCACGGTCTGGTAATACTTCTCCTTCCCTTCTGCCGGGTCCGCCTCGAACGCGTGCTCCCACCGGGCGCCCCACTCCCGCTCGTTGCTTCGCATATCCAGTCCGCTCACTCTATGCCTCCAGATTTTGTTTCCGTCATCATCCCTCGCCTCATACCGGCCGTAGCCGGATCGTCTCGCCCTCGTTGTAGCGTTTGATCATCTCCTGGGCAATCGTGCTGCTCTTGGCAAGGAGGATATCCCCCTCTTCGTTCACCGTGGCCGTGAAGAGGTACTCCTTTCCCGCAAAGACATCGACGATCTTTCCTTTGTTCTCCGGGGAAACGATGGTTAATTGCTTCCGATCGAGGCGGATCTTGATACCGCCGGCAAGCTGCATCTCCTCCTCGACGGGTCTTCTCGTCTCGAGTTCGCTCCTCGGCCTGATGTCGATCCCGATACCCAGTTTGTTCACGATCGCCGAGACGTTCTTTCCGCCTTTACCGATCGCCGCAGGAACGTCTTTGTCCTCAATGTAGACGACGGCCTTGTTGTCGCTGATGATGCGGACCTCGACCGGGCCGGTCGTGTACCGCCCGATCTCCCGCTGGACTTCTTTCTCGGCAACCTTCCAGGAGACGTTCTCCTCAGGCTCCGCCGCCATTGCAACGGCCGGCGTCTCCGTAGCGGCGCGCGGTTCGGTAACGTCCTTCTGGACGAGCGGTATCACCAGGAGTTCGCCCTCATGGCGGAAGATCTCGATCTCGGGCACCTGTTGCGTGTGCTCGCGGACAACGACGACCGGCCGGATGTATGCATCGCCGCTCATGCCTTCGGGCGCTTTGATCGTCAGTTCGAGGTCGTAGATCTTCGTGATCATGCCCTGGGCGACACTGATGATGGTGTCGATGATCTGCGGCAGGACGCTGTAGCCCACGCGGTCGCAGAATCGCCGGAGGCAGTCGTGCACCTCCATGGCATGCACCACCCCGACCATACCCATTCCGGCAAGGCGCATATCGGCGTAGACGCCGAAGTCCTCACCCTTCCGGATCTCGTCGAAGATGACGTAGTCGGGCCGGACAAGCAGGAGGGCCTCGGCGGTGTTTGCCATGCTGCCCTCGAGCGCCGTGTACTGGGTGATGTGGTCGGGAACCTGCAGGTCTCGCGGTGCCTCCATCGTCTTGACGATGAATTCGTGGTCGGCGAGGAACGTTGCAAGGCTCTGGGCGAGCGTCGTCTTTCCCGCCCCGGGGGGTCCCGCTATCAGGACGCCGCGGCGGCTTCCGAGGACCCGCTTCTTGATCTCCGGCGCCATGTCGTAATCGTCGAGCGAGAGGTCCACGAGCGGCCGCACCACCGTGATCTCCATCCCGTCCGAGAACGGCCGCCGGGCGATCGATATCCGGAGCGAACCGATCTGGAGGACCGTGATCCCCCGCTTCTCGAGTTCGATAAAGCCGTCGGGGTCGCGTTTTGCCCTCTCAAGGAGTTCCTGGGCCATGGACTTGAGTTCGTACTCGGTCATCGGTGTATCCCGGAGGGTGACCAGACGGGTATCGCGGAATTTCCCGATCTTTGCCATCGGCGGGACCCGCTCTTTGAGGGTGATCGCGGTCGTCTCCTCGTCAAGGAACTGATCGATCGTGAGCGGTGAAAAATCGCCTATCTGCGGTCGAAGATAGGTAACATCGAGCCCTTTCGCCTTTGCCACCTCGGCCTGCACAAGGTCGCTCGTGACGAACCGGGCGTCATGGTCGATGGCGACGTTCCTGATCAGGGCGTCGATCTCGCCCCCGCTGGAGAGTTTCACCTGGTCGAGGCTCGGGCGGTCTCCGGAAAACTGGAGTTCGATGACGTTATCCTCCGACATCCGAAAGAGTTCCTGGAGTTCCGTCAGACCGGAAAACCCTATCTCACGTCCCTGGTTCGCCTGCGCTTCCAGTTCGGCGACCACGGCTTCCGGTATGATTATTGTTGCGCCCTTATATTCTCCGGTTTTTATCAGCGAAGTTATGCGTCCGTCTATCACGACGCTGGTATCGGGTACAATTTTCATTAAAAATCACCATAGTAATGAGGTCATTCACCCTTATTAGCGTATACCTTCTCCGGATCAACGACGATTCCGGCGATCTCCTCCCCTTCGATCGTGCGGTAAAAACACGAGGCGTGGCCGGTATGGCAGGCAACGCCTTCCTGCTTCACCTCATAAAGGACCGCATCCGCGTCGCAGTCGACAAGCACCCGGCAGACTCGCTGGAAGTGCCCGCTCTCTTCTCCTTTCTTCCAGAGTTTCCGCCTGCTTCTGCTGTAATAATGTGCATATCCGGTGGTCCGGGTGAGGTCCAGTGCCTCGGCGTTTGCGTAGGCGAGCATCAGGACCTCACGTGTTCGCTTCTCCTGTACGATGACAGGCACCAATCCGTTCTCGAATTGTATCTCCATATTGGTTCACATTCCTGCCAGAGTCTTCATGATGATAAAGAGGATATCTCCCATGAATAGCGCAATCAGGAATCCTGCCGTGATCGGTATGATGAAGGGAATGCCGTAGGATATCCAGACTCTGCCGGCCTTCCGGTAGAGGGCAAGTTCCTCTCGGTAGTCTTCGGGGTGCAGCCTGAGGTCTTTCGTGTACAGCCGCCGTTCTCCCCGCAAAATACGCCCTAACGACTCGGTAAATCCGACGAACCGCCTCATCAGCCTGCCGTCCCGTTCCTCGATATCTTCCATGACAAAGCCGAATTCATTCTGGATTTTTTTCCCGTCGACGGGAAAGCCGAGGAAGAGACAGGGTAGCGGGGCCCGGTTACCCTGGAGCAGGTTCTTTGCGAGTATTGCAATCGGGGTCGCGATGTTGATGAGCACGGCGTTCGTGAGCACGGTGAACGGGAAGAACCCGAGGGGCGGGGAACCGAAGTATGGCTCAATCGGGAAGAACGGGATGCATGCGGTGATGATGATGAGGGCGTACGCATCAGCTCCCCCGAAGAGGTTTACGGCCTGGAAGAGGTAAAAAAATCCACAAAAAACCGCAACCAGAATGAGGTAGCCTGCTGCGATGCGCCAGTCTGCGAGGATGGTCAGTCCGTATACCCAGACGGCCGCCGGGATCGCGACCGCGAGCGCGGGGCGCCAGGTTCGATGGGGCACCCGCCGCTCCTTTGCGTCCAGAATCGACGCATATATGAGTGTGATACCTATCACAACAGCCGCAATCAGGAGCGGGACACCTATCGCCGGTGGAAGAATCATGGGCACGTACTTTATTCACCTTTTATCTCTTAGTTCTGGCGATCTCTCTTTGAGAATTTTCCGGGAGTACAAAACCCTTCTCGGCTTGTTCTGTGCCTCATGAGGGAGCAGGCGCCACGATCTGCCGGCGGAGGTCTCAGCAGTTCGCTCATTTTAGTTCCCACAGAGTCCCCTCAACTCCCCGGCCGTCACCAGAGAGGCGACAGTCGAGCACGAGATGTCGCGGCCCGGGTTTCGTCCCCTGTGTTCCCATGCAGTGGACCGGGGAGGGCACCCGTACGCCCTTCCCGGAAGCCCCCATTCGAAGACCTCCGGTCTTCTCAAACTCCTGCCCTTCGGCCAGTTGTTCCCCGCCTCCGAGCTACGATCCTCCAGAACCAGTATTTCGCTCATGTCAGCGTCCGGCAGCGATACAGTCTCCCGCGACAGCACCTGAAATCCGGCAGTTCGACCTATGGAGGTTTCCTCAGAACGTTACTTTAGCGAAGTTCCGGGCCTCTTCATGTTTCTTCTACTTCCGGGAGCTCACTGTCGATAATCGGTCTCCTGGAGGTCAGGAATACGCCGCTTTCAACAGTATCTTTGTCTGAATTGAGATCGATTAACACAAGATATTAATAATAGTATACTGATGTGGTATATTGTGATTGGGGGCGAAAAACCCCCTCTCCAGCATAAAAAAATACCATACCTGAAGATGTGCATGGAAATAAACGACCTTATGGACGAGATCCTTCTACAGTCGGCGTATGAAGGGCGTTTTACTCTTGATGAGTTATTGCATCACAGTAGTGTTCATCCCCCGACCGGAATTGCGGTCTCGAAAGAAAAGACGCATGCGTTTTTCCTGCTTCTTCTTGGGGGCGAACCGGATGGCGCCATATTTGTCGATGAGAGGGGTACGCTCTTTGGCGACGCGGCGGCCCTGCACCTCTCCGGGAATGAAGAGTTCGAACTCTTCCAGGTGATGCCGCAGATCGTCGATGCGCTGGTATCCCGTTGCAGAGTCTTCGAGAAGAGCCACCTGAAGAAGAACGGCCGCCTCGACATTCCGACCATCGGTGCTCCTACCCGACAGCGGATAGGGGTGCTCTGCCTGACCGTGCGCGATAACTCGGGGACACCCCTTGCCGGAGCCCAGGTCTCGATCAGAAAAGGAAAGGTTGTCATGACGAGCGATGTGACCGATTCCGGGGGCAAAGTCTGTTTTCGGCTGCTTAACGGGCGTTATATGTGCGTGGTCTCTGATCGAACAGGAGAGCGGACACGGTGCATCATTGAATTCCATGAACCTCAGGTAGAATCGTGCGTTGATATTGGGGGCATAGAGGATGAGAGCGAATGAGGATGAAGAACGTGAATTGATAACAGCAGTCAGGAATCTTCTCGCGCAATCCGGGAAACCGGTGACCGGCAATGAGGACACTGTGACGGGGATTGACAGCGGAAAACTCGCGACGGGGGCGGACGAATCTGTACCGCCGTCTCCACCCAACGGGGAGACGGCACAGGAGGAGGCGGTTCCGGTGAGTGCCGGATCTGCTCCCGGCGAAACGGAGGAGCGACCGACCCCTTCCTCCGGGGGCTGGCGTACGGGCGGCGGCGAAAATCTGGTCCGATCGCTCCTGGAGAGAATTGAGCGGCAAAAGTCGGGTGTTGCAAAAGAGGCCGCAGTTTCTCCGTCCCGGGCGGCAGGAGATGCCGGGACCCGGGCGGGAGCGCCGCTCTCTTCCGCCGGGCGCAATGCTCGCTCCGGCATATTCGACCGAATGAGGGGGCTTAAGGATGCCGATGCGCCCGACCCCTCCGACAGGGAGGACTCCGGTGCGGCGACCGTCGATGAGCCCGGACCTGACGAAGACCTTTCTATCGGGGTGGTGTCGGTCGACGACCTCGGGAACCTGGCAGACCTGATCCTTCCGAAGAGTGCCACGTTTACGGTCGAGGAACTGAACCTCACTCGCAACGAGCACCATTTTGATTTCGTCGATAACGCCCGGGTCGTATCGGAGTTCGACGACCTCTTCTCCCGAGCCCTTTCCACCGCCACGCTTGCTGCGGCTGCGGCACAGGCGGCTCCGGCCGACGAGGCTCCGCAGTCCCGACTCGGGTTCCTCACGAAACTCCATCTTCCGAAGGCCACGGAGACGATCGAGGAATACGACCCGGCGCTCCACGGTCCGCTCGTCGATCTCGCGATGCGACCTTCGCCGGGACTGGAGGAGATTGAACTCTACCCGGTGAACGAGCCGTATGCCTATGTCCGGGTAACCTACGACGGCACGACGCGCGAATACACCTACAGTGTCATCGAGCCGGTGCTCACGCCCGGTGAACTGGAACTCTTCGAGGAGATCAAGGAACGCCTCTTTGAAACGCTCGACGTCACCACCCGGAATCTCACTCGCGACGAAGCCCTGAAGGCGCTTCGTGATGCAGCGAACGCAATCATTGCCGATTACGGGATCCACATCACGCCGCCCGGGCGGGAGAAGGTGCTCTACCATGTGGAGAAGGAGTTCCTCGGCGACGGGCTTATCGACCCGATCATGCACGACAAGTATATCGAGGATATCTCCTGCGACGGTGTGAACAGCCCGATCTTCGTCTATCACACGACCTATGAATCGATGAAGACGAGTCTCATTTACCAGAGTGCAACGGACCTCGATTCGTTCGTCACGAAACTCGCGCAGCGGGCCGGGAAATATATCTCAATCGCCGAGCCGATGCTGGACGCAACGATGAGCGACGGGTCGCGTATCCAGATGACGCTCGGGTCCGAGGTGACCGCTCACGGCTCGACGTTCACGATCCGGAAGTTCCGGGAAGAACCGATCACGCCGACGGACCTTATCGAATGGCACACCTTCTCGCCGCTCGGGATCGCGTTCATCTGGCTCGCGGTCGAGAACGCCAAGTCCTGCATATTTGCCGGCGGTACGGCGTCGGGGAAGACGACGACCCTGAACGCCATATCACTCTTCATCCCCCCGCTCGCAAAGATCGTCACGCTCGAGGATACCCGTGAGTTAAAACTCCCCCACCCGAACTGGATCCCGAGCATCACGCGAGACTCGTTCTCGCAGGACGGGCGGGGCGAGATCGACATGTACGAACTTCTGCGTGCCGCCCTCCGGCAGCGCCCCGAGTACATCCTGGTCGGCGAGGTTCGCGGCCGTGAAGCCCTGACCCTCTTCCAGGCGATGAGCACCGGGCACGTCACCTATGCGACGATGCACGCCGACTCAGTGGCAAGCGCCGTTCACCGTCTGGAGAACCCGCCGATCGACGTGCCGAGGAACATGCTCTCTGCGCTTTCTCTGATGTCCATCCAGGTGCAGGCCCGGATAGGCGGCCAGCGGATCCGGCGCAACAAGCAGCTCATTGAGATCCTGGATATCGATCCCCGGACGAACGAGTTGATCACGAACGAGGTCTTCCGGTGGTACCCGGCGACCGATGAGATCCGGTACTCCGGCAAGTCCTACATTCTTGAGCAGATCATGGAGGACCGTGGATGGAGTGAGGAACGGATGCAGGAAGAACTGAAACGACGGCAGGAGGTGCTTGAATGGATGCGCATCAAGAAGATCCGCTACTTCCGCGACGTCAGCAAGATCCTGGTCTCCTACTTCCGGGACCCTGAGGCGGTCGTCGAGCGTGTGCGTGCCGACCTCTACGGTGAGGGGGGAGCGGCATGAACAGTTATGAGCGGTTCTGTTTCAACCTGATCGGCCGTAACTTAAAGAAGAAGCGGGGAGACTTCGTCCAGCTCAGGAACGACCTGACGGGGGCCCGGATGAATACGCCGTTTGAGGCCTACCTTGCGACCGCTTATGTATCCTCAATCGTCGTTGGGCTGGTCGCCGCCGCGTTCATCGGGCTCCTGACCTATCTCCTGCGGGTCCCCGAGATGATCACCTACAAAGGCGCGGTCCCCGCGTTCCTTTACGCGTTAAACGACTATAAACTCTTGCTCGGCACCATCGTCATCACGATCCTCTCTCTCCTGATCTTCGGGGGCATAACTTACCTGATCTTCCTCCTCTATCCCGGCATCCAGGCCGGGGAGCGCCGCCGGAATATCGAGGCGACCCTCCCGTACGCCGTCAACTACGTCACCGCCATGTCTTCGGCGGGGATCACCCCGGACGAAGTCTTCCGGCTGCTTGGCCAGAGCAAGATCTACGGCGAGAGTGCCGTCGAGGCACGTTACGTCTCCCGTGAGACCGACTTCTTCGGGAAGGACCTCCTTGACGCCCTGCGGGTCGTCTCGCAGGCGACGCCGAGCGACCGGATGCGTGAGTTCATGCAGGGCGCCGTTGCAAGCATCTCCAGCGGGAGCAACCTTACGGAGTATTTCCGCTCCAAGGCTCACCAGTATGCGCTCGAGAACAACCAGCAGCAGAAGTCGTTCCTTGAGACGCTCGGGCTGATCGCGGAGTCTTACGTTACGGCAATGGTCGCAGGCATGCTCTTTTTAATCATCCTGCAGTCGATCATGACGCTCATCTCCGGTGATTCGAGCCCGCTCTTCCTCTATATTATCATCTACCTGCTCGTGCCGTTCGGGAGCGTCATGTTCGTCCTCCTGATCAGCTCCATGACCCCGGAGGTGTGATTATGGGATTTAAAGACATTTTAAACGATTTCCTGAACCGATCCCCGGATAAGACTCCGCGTCCGGATAGTGCGGCTGCAGAGAGCGTTCCGACGCCCGACACATTCGATGAGCAGGACCAGGAGATCTTCTCGAAAATTGAGAGCCGGCGGAAGTACCAGGAAGGGTTTTACCGGTTCGTCAAGCACCCGCTCCGGGCGATGATCGAGGAGCCCGCCACCGTCCTCTTCGTCTCCATCCCGATAGCGCTCCTTTTCCTCATCGGCGGGTCCTTGAGCCTGATCCTCTCCTATGGCGTCGGCGTCCTCTTCACGACGACGATGATCGACGACATCTTTGTCTTCTCGCTCCTTATCGCCATCGTGCCGCTTGCAATCCTCGACCTCAAAGAGGGGTTGCGGGTGGATAGTATCGAGGCGTCCCTCCCGAACTTCTTCCGGGACGTAGCCGGAATGAACGACTCGGGCATGACGCTTCCGCACGCCATCCATATCGTCTCGGAGGGCGAGTACGGGGCGCTGACTCCGCACGTCCGCAAACTCGATACCGAGATATCCTGGGGTGTCCCGTTCGTGGAGGCCATCCGCCGGTTCGGGAAGGCCGTGAACACCCATCTTGCCGAGCGGAGCGTCGACCTGATCGCCCACGCAAGTTCCGCCGGCGGCGATGTGAGCGAGGTATTGCGGGCGGCGGCCCACGACGCTTACGAGTTCTTCAACCTGAAGACCGAGCGGAAGAACGGTATGAGGATCTATGTGGTCATCGTCATCATGTCGTTCTTCGTCTTCCTCTTTGTCATAGGGGTGCTCTCGAGCACCTTCCTCACCACGATGGCGGAGGCGGGAGAAGCGGTCGCGGCGTCGGGGTCGAGTCAAAAGTTCATCGGCACCGTGGACCTCTTCCTCTACAACCGGCTCTTCTGCCACTCGGGAATGATCCAGGGATTCTTCTCGGGGCTTGCGGCGGGGGTTATGGGCGAAGGCCGGGTGCTTGCAGGGCTGAAATACGCCGCCGTCATGGTGCTGGTCGCCTGGGTTGCGTTCAGGTTCTTCATCTGAATAATCCGGACGAGTTTCTTTTTTTTGAGATGCCCCAATCCTGTCGACCGGAGCCCGGGGCGCACCGGTGCATGCCGCCGTCCTCCCGCATGAATGTCTCCGAGCCTCAGAAATGCGGAGTTCCGCCCTCCCGGCGGCTATGGAGATCGGCACAGTTATAGGACGGCCACGCGAACCTGAACTCAGGATATTCATTTTTTTCGGAGAGTTCCATGACCAATAGTCAATCTCCCGCGACATGCCTCGCCGCCCCGAACCCCAACCGTATCCCGGGCGGAGGAGCATGACCGTCGGCCCGGAACTGATCGCCGTCGTCGTCTTCATCGTAACCTACGCGCTCATCGTCGACGAGCGGATACACCGTGCGGCGGCGGCGATGCTCGGCGCCGCGGTCATTGTTTTTCTCCACATCGTCCCGTGGGAGAAGATCCCCGAGTACGTCGACCTCGGCACCATCTTCCTCCTGATGGGGATGATGATCATCGTCAACATATCTCGCGAAAGCGGCCTCTTTGAGTATATCGCCATAAAAACGGCGAAACTTGCAAAAGGGAGCCCGATGCGGGTGCTGCTGCTCTTCTCAATAGTAACCGGCCTCACCAGCGCGTTCCTCGACAACGTCACCACGGTCCTCCTCATCACCCCGATGCTGCTCTACGTCGCGAGCGTCATGAACGTCTCTCCCGTCCCCTACCTCATCGCCGAGATCTTCGCCTCCAACATCGGCGGGGCGGCGACGCTCATCGGCGACCCGCCGAACATCATGATCGGCTCGGCCGCCGGCCTGACATTCAACGAGTTCATCGTCAACATGGCGCCGATCATGGCGGTCGACCTCATCGTCGTTCTGGGGATGCTCGCCCTCATCTACAGAGAGGATCTCCATCTCTCACCCGGCGAACGGGCGGGGATCGAGAAGACGTTTGCGGACCTGAAGGAGCGGGAGGCGATCCGCGACCGGCCGCTCTTCGGAAAGTCGGTCGCCGTCATCCTGCTCGTCATCGGGATGTTCTTCTTTCAGACCGGCTCGGCCTGGAACCCGCCCTCGTCGCCCTGATCGGCGCCGCGATCCTCCTCGTCTGGAGCAGGCAGTCCCCGGAGGCGATCTTTGAAAAGATCGAGTGGCCGGCCCTCTTCTTCTTCGGCGGGCTCTTCGTCGTCGTCGGCGCCCTCGTCGAGACCGGCGTCATCGCAAGCATCGCCGGGCTTGTGGTCGAGAACGTCCATTCGGAGGGTGAGGCCATGCTGATCATCATCTGGTTCTCGGCACTCGCCTCCGCGATCGTGGACAACATTCCCCTGACCGCCACCCTGATCCCGCTGATCTAGGACATGGGCGTGTCGATGGATACCTACCCGCTCTGGTGGGCGCTCTCGCTCGGCGCCTGCCTCGGCGGCAACGGCACGGCCATCGGTACGTCGGCAAATGTCGTCGTGCTCGGGATTGCCGAACGGAACGGTCACGTCGTCTCGTTCGTCGAGTTCCTGAAGGTGGGTATGCTCGTGCTCTTCGTCACGGTCGGGATCGGAACGGCGATGCTCTGGCTCAGGTTCGCCGTCTGAGCAGCGTCTACCAGGTCGGCGGGGGCTGCCCGGGTTCCCGGGCGGCCTCGACCTCCTCAATCCGGCCGACCACCCACTTATACGCAGTTGCGGCCGCCTCCCGGGTTGAAGCGCTCGGGTCCTCTCTTCTCATCCGGTCGAGCGGCTCTCGCGCCTTCGGGTCGGCGATCATCCCGAGGGAGAGGGCCGCCAGAGTCCTGACAAACTCGTCGGCATCTCCGAGGGCCCGGATCAGCCCGTCGACGTCACGGTTGTTGCGCAGGGTATCGATATCGTCGAGTGTCGTCATACACACGCGAGATGCACGTCCCGGTGGTATATACCCTTTTCGGATGGGCAGCCGGGCATCGGTCGAGCAGGCACCTCTTCAAGGATACGCCCAAAACAGTACTTTGAATCAACCGGCGCTCGATCTCTTCGAAAAATTCGTTCGCCCTATCGGGCACAAAAAAGTCAGACGCCTTCCGCTTCCCTTTTCGCCGCGATCCTCGCCGCGACCTGAGCCTGTGCAATCGAGGCCGCACGTCGGATACCCACGTCCGGGTCCGTGAACTTCAGCCGCTCCAGCGGTTCGAGCGCACGTTCGTCCCCGGCGAGGCCGAGGGCTTCAGCCGCCGCCAGCCGCACGGTATCCGCCGGGTCTAAAAGCGCCCGGATCAGTCCGTCGATATTCCGTGCCCTTCGCATCATGTCGATATCGTTCTCTCGCATACAAAACCTTCCGTATTGATCGATAATACATTTATATTGTGTTTGTTATATAATCAACGTTTGAGGCGGAGATTCCGCCGCATATAAAAAAAAGGCTAATAGGTTGCAAGGTAGCGGTCGAGTTCCCAGGGGTGGACCGCCGTCCGGTAGGCGTCCCACTCGGCGTTCGTGGCGTTTGTGAGCGCCTCGACAACATGGGGACCGAGCGCCCGGCAGATGAGGTCGTCGGCGATCAGGGCCTGGTGGGCCTCATAGAGGTCTCCGGGCAGCGTCTCGATCCCGGCGCGGTCTCGCTCGACGGAGGTCATGTGATAGATGTTATTGCCGGCGCCGACCGGCGGCTCGATCTCCTCCCGGACGCCCTCCATCCCGGCGGTGAGCATCGCGGCGAAGGCGAGGTAGGGGTTGCAGGTCGGGTCGGGGCTGCGGAACTCGACGCGGGTGCTGTTGCCGCGGGGAGCCGGAACACGGATGAGGGTTGACCGGTTGCTCGCGCTCCAGCTGATGTAGCAGGGCGCTTCATATCCGGGAACGAGCCTTTTATAGGAGTTGATCGTCGGGTTCGCGACGCGGGTGATGGCCTTTGCGTGCCTGAGCAGCCCGCCGATGAAGTGCATGCAGGTCTTCGAGAGCTGGAGCGGCGCATCGGGGTCGTAGAAGGCGTTCGCCCCGTCTTTTGCAAGCGAACAGTTGGTGTGCATCCCGCTCCCGTTGATCCCGTAGATCGGTTTTGCCATGAAGGACGCATGCAGACCGCGCATCAGCGCCATCGTCTTCACCGCGAATTTGAAGGTAATGACGTTATCCGCCGTATGGAGAGCGTCGCTGTACTTGAAGTCGATCTCGTGCTGACTCTCGGCGACTTCATGGTGCGAAGCCTCGATCTCGAATCCCATCTCAGTGAGGGCGAGAACGGCCTCACGCCGGAGATCTTCCGCAAGGTCGGTCGGGGCAAGGTCGAAGTAGCCGCCGCCGTCCTGGAACTGCGTGGTCGGTCTGCCGTCGAGCACCTTAAAGAGGAAGAACTCGAGTTCCGGCCCGGTGTTGAAGACATACCCGTCCTTTGCCGCGTCCTCCATCGCCCTCTGGAGCACGTAGCGCGGGTCGCCCTCAAAGGAGTGCCCGTCCGGCTTGCAGACATCACAGATAAACCGGGCAACCCTGTTTTCCCGGGGCCGCCAGGGCAGGAGGGTGTAGGTCGAGAGGTCGGGTTTGAGCACCATGTCGGACTCTTCTATCCGGACGAAACCCTCGATCGACGACCCGTCGAACCCGATACCGCCGGTCAGCGCCTTTTCGGCCTGCTTCACCGGGATAGCAACGTTCTTCGGCAGCCCCAGGAGGTCGGTGAACTGCAACCGGAGAAATTTGACGTTATCCTGCTCGATACGCTCAAGCATTGCTGAGATGGTCTCGGGGGACATATGGAAGGAAGATTCCTTCCAATAGTATTTATATCTAGCGAGATCATATCTACCTGAGCGTTCCCCAACCACCCCGGACCCCGGGAGACGTGAAGGGGGGCGGATCGACCGTGATGGCAATGTGTGGCATAATTGGCGTAATGGACAGAAAACGCCGGACCATGGACGGTTCCGGCATCCGACAGGCCCTCTCCATGATGAACGAGCGCGGCAGCGGCGAGGGGGCAGGGTACGTCGCTTACGGCGTCTACCCCGACTACCGGGACTGCTACGCCCTCCATGTCTTCTTCGACAACATCCGCGAGAGTAAACCGCTCCTCGATGCGACGCTCGCGCAGTGGGGAACGATCGAGCACGACGAGGCTATCCCGACCTACGACCAGCAAAACCTCCGGGTGCCCTGCACCCCTTGGCGCTACTTCTTCAAGCCGGACGCATCCCTCGCGGTGCCGGGGAGCGCGACGCCGGAGGAGGACGTCGCCAGCGCCCTCGTGATGCAGGTCAACGCCGCCCACCGGGGTGCTCTCATATTCTCGTCCGGAAAAGACCTCGGCGTCTTCAAGGCCGGCGGGTGGCCGGAGGACGTGGCGGACTTCTACCGGATCGAGGACTACGAAGGGTATCTCTGGCTTGCGCACAACCGTTACCCGACCAACACCCCGGGCTGGTGGGGCGGCGCGCACCCCTTCAACCTCCTTGACTGGAGCGTCGTGCACAACGGCGAGATCACCTCCTACGGGACCAACCGGCGCTACATCGAGAGTTTCGGCTACACCTGCACGATGTTCACCGACACCGAGGTCGTCGCCTACTTAATCGACCTCCTGGTACGGCGGCACGGGCTCGACGTCGACCTTGCGGTCCGGGCGCTCGCCCCTCCATTCTGGGAGGATATCGACCGGATGCCCGAAGCCGAGCGGGAGTGGAACAGCGCCCTCCGGCTTACGTACGCCCCCGCAATGATGAACGGGCCGTTCGCCATCGTGGCTGCAAACGCCGATACGATGGTCGGGTTCACCGACCGGAGCAAACTCCGGCCGATGATCGTCGGTGAGTGCGGAGACCGCCTCTATATTTCAAGCGAGGAGGCGGCGATCCGGGCCATGGAGCCGAAAATCGAGTCGATCACGATGCCGGCCGCAGGAGAGCCGGTGATCGGGAGGGTTGCCCCGTGATCGGGAGCCTGCCTTCCCGGTACCGGATCGAGGTCGACCCCGTCCGGTGCATGGAGTGCGGACGGTGCATCGAAAACTGTTCCTACGGTGTTTTTTCCCGGGACGGCGACCGGATATGCATCAATTCCCGGAACTGCACCGCCTGCCACCGCTGCATCGCCTGCTGCCCCCGGGACGCCATCATGCTCGAGGAGCACCCCTGCGACTACCGGAGCCATCCCCTCTGGACCCGGGAGGCCCGGGAAGCGATCTACAACCAGGCCAGGACGGGGAAGATCATCCTTGCCGGGATGGGAAACGCGCTCAACTACCCGGTCATCTTCGACCGTCTGGTGCTGGACGCCTGTCAGGTCACGAACCCGAGCCTCGACCCGCTCCGCGAACCGATAGAACTCCGCACCCATATCGGGAAGAAACCGGCGCGACTGGACCTCCGGCGGCGGGAGACGGGCGACATCGAACTCCGGACACGGCTCACCCCGAACCTCCGGGTCGAGACCCCGATCATGATCGGGCACATGAGTTACGGTGCAATCAGCCTCAACGCCCAGGTGGCAATAGCCCGGGCGGCAAAAGAAGTCGGGACGTTCATGGGCACCGGAGAGGGCGGCCTCCACTCCGCTCTCTACCCCTACCAGGATCGGATGATCGTCCAGGTCGCCTCCGGGCGGTTCGGCGTGAACATCGACTACCTGGAACGCGGCGCCGCCGTCGAGATCAAGATCGGTCAGGGAGCAAAGCCGGGAATCGGCGGGCACCTTCCCGGGGAGAAGGTCTGCGACGAGATCTCCCGGACGCGGATGATCCCGACGGGGAGCGATGCGATCAGCCCTGCACCGCACCACGACATCTACAGCATCGAAGACCTCGCCCAACTCGTCCGCGGCATAAAAGAAGCGACAGAGTGGAAGAAACCGGTCTTCGTCAAGATCGCCGCCGTCCATAATGCGGCCGCGATAGCCGCCGGCGTCGCCCGGTCTCCCGCCGACGCCATCGTCGTCGATGGGTTCCGGGGCGGGACGGGCGCGGCGCCGCAGGTCTTCCGCGACCACGTCGGCATCCCGATCGAGGCGGCGGTCGCGAGCGTGGATAGAAAACTCCGTGACCAGGGGATCCGAAACGAAATCTCGGTCATTGCAAGCGGCGGCATCAGAGGAAGCGCCGACGTCGCGAAGGCGATTGCCCTTGGAGCGGACGCGGTCTACATCGGCACCGCGGCGCTCGTGGCGATGGGATGCCGGGTCTGCGGGAACTGTTACCGCGGTCTCTGTCCCTGGGGCATCGCCACCCAGCGCCAGGATCTCGTCGAACGCTTAAACCCCGACACGGCGTCGAAGCAGGTGGCGAACCTGATCCATGCCTGGACGCTCGAACTTGCCGAACTCCTGGGCGCGGCCGGGATCAACAGCATCGAGAGCCTGCGGGGCAACCGCGACCGGCTCCGGGGCTATATGCTCGACGAGAGCCTGATGCAGGTTCTCGACGTCAGGTCGGTGGGGGCATGAGAACCCTCCCCGGCTCTCACGACGTCGCAACCTCGACACACTCTCTTCTCGTCCCGATCCGGGCGAACGCCCCGCACATCCCCGGGACGTAGGCGAGGGCTTTCCCGGAATCCACCATAATCGAGTGAAACTCGTCCATCCGCGGCGAGACGACCATGCAGGTGTCCGGGATCACCCGGGCGCCGCTCCTCTCGATGGCGGCGACGAGGTCGGGGTTACCCTGTGCGACCCCCCGGGCGGCGAAGACGTAGAATGGCTTTGTCGTTGTCTTTCCTTTGAGGAGGTCCGCGAGGTCGCGAAGCTCGGCGGCGGAGCAGTGCGGGCACCCGACCGCGACCGCCTCGACCTCGGTCTCCGCAAAGAGGTCTTCGACCTCGCTTTCGGTCACCGTCACCCGGTCGAGGCCGTCGGTTGCAAACGAAAAGATCCGGGCCTCAGGGGTGATCTTATCGACGTGGAAGAGGGCGACCGCACCCGTCGCCGCCATTGCGGCGCCGAGGGCCTTCAACTGGTCGCGACCCGGCCGGATACCGGAAAAGATCGGGACCCGGTTCCCCACCTTCTTCCCGGCGATGTAGCCGACGGCGCCCCAGTGGTCGGCCCGCGGACCCGTGCCGCCCTCAACCTCGACGACGACCTGCGGCCGCCGGTTCTCGACGATGTGCAACCCGTAATAGGGGGTCTTCCCGATAATCGCCGCCGCAAGGGCACTCGGCCCGCCTTCCCGGTTGGTCCGGGCGCCGAGGACCGAGTTGGCGTAGGCCACCGCCGACGACTCCGACCAGGCCAGGTGCTCCCCGTACTCCGTGATGCGAAGGTAGTAGGGCGTGCAGGTGCACTCGATCTTTATGCCGAGCCGCCGGTAAGCCCGGACGACCTCCTCCTGGTTGCGGGCGAACTCTTCGGCGATCCCGAACTCCTGCCACCCCTCCTGCGGCATCCCGATGGGGTTTAAGACCGTCGGAACCGCAACCCGGGCGTTGAGGCTCTGCAGCCAGGCAAGCCCCCACTTCCCGATGGTCTTGTAGGACGCGCCGCTCACCTGGGCGCTCGCAATCGGGATGAGCTTCTCGGCCCCGTAGACTCCCCCGAGCGCGACCAGGATCTCCATCATTTTCTGGCGTGTTTCGCCGAATTCCCCGGCAAGCACCCTTTCATCATCGTTATCGAGGTACATAGACTACGGCCACCCCGCCCTCTTAAATTCGTCCTCTCTCCCCATAACCATCGTGGCATCGACCCCGACCTTCACGTTCGTCCCGTCGGCAAGGCGCGTCGGGTCGAGCGACGAGCCCCGCACCCCGGTGACGACCATGATATCGGTATCTCCCCGCACCCTTGTAGCGATCGCGTACTCGACATCGTAGGGGTCGCGGATATCGATGTCCTCGTCCACCACCACGACGTGCTTTAAGGACGTATGGGCGGCGAACGCCGCCATGATGGCGTTTTTCGCGTCTCCCTGCGTATTTTTCCGGATCTGCACCACCGCATGGAGGTAGCCGGCGCCGCCTTTCGTGAGGAGGACGTCACGCACCGTCGTCACCTCGCTGACCGCGCGATAGATCTTCGGTTCATACGGCGCTCCCATCAGGAGTTTGTGCTCGTCGCCTGCGGGGAGGATGCCGTGGTAGATGGGGTCCTCCTTGCAGTACATCCGGGTGAACTCGATCACCGGCTGAAGGCGCACGGGGTCGTAGGTGCCGGTGATATCGACGAACGGCCCTTCCGGGGCCGTCTCCGCCCCGATGAAACCTTCGAGCACGATCTCGGCGTCGGGAACGCGGACGCCGTTCCCGCACTCGCGGACGGCGAGTTCCCCGCCCATCAACTCCGCGGCATAGGCGAATTCCTTTCCTTCCGGTACACGGGTGCAGGCGGCAAACGTCACGAGCGGGTGGGTGCCGACGGTGACCGCGACCGGGAGCCTCTCCCCCCGGGCAAGAGCCGCCGAAAGCAGGGTGTGGGTGTGCCTCCCCTCCACCAGGCGGGCGGCCACCCTTCGGTCGTCGAGGACCATCAGCCGGTGGATGGAGGCGTTCTCCACACCGTCAAAGCGCGAGAAGACGATCCCGGACGTGAAGTAGCGCCCGGCGTCCCCGGGGAAGTGTTTCATGACCGGAAGGCGGGAGAGGTCGGCGGGGGTGCCGCCCTCGCATCGTCCGGCGTCCGTCACGCGGCCGCTGTAGGTCGCGGCCGCAAGGTGTTTGACGAGGCCGCGTTCATCCACGCCGAGCGCCGCTGCAAGCGACCGGCGGTCGGAAAGAAGGTTCATCACCGCCCGGTGACCGTCGAGGTCGTGGAAGAAGAGGATCTTATCGGTCCTGCTCGCCATACGGGGAGCCTCGTAGACGGTCGAGCAGGGCCGCTCGATATCCTCGACCCTGCCCTGCCTGCGCATCATTGCTATGAAATCACGCATCTGTTATCCACTCCATCGGGTCCCGAGACGGTGCTCGACACCAAGGTGGTCGAGCACCCGGGCCACCACCATATCGACGAGGTCGTCGATGGTCTTCGGGTGCTGGTAGAAGGGGGGGCTTGCGACCATCACGGTCGCGCCGGCCTCGTCGGCGGCAAGCATATTCTTTAAATGGACCCGGGAGAGCGGCATCTCCCGGAGGAGGAGGAGGAGGGGCCGCCTTTCCTTGAGGCAGACATCCGCCGCCCGGGCGATCAGGTTGTCCGCGAGGCCGTTGCTGACCGCGGCAAGCGTCTTCATGCTGCAGGGGACGATCGCCATCCCGTCGTAACGAAACGAGCCGCTCGCGATATCGGCCGCGAAGTCGCTGTTATCGGCGTAGATGGCGTCGAACCCGGAGAGGTCCACGCGCTCGATCGCGGCTATCTGCCGGGCGACGTCGGAGACGACGATATGCACCGTTGCGCGGTCGCAGAGCACCTCGAGCAGGCGATGGGCGTAGATGACCCCGCTTGCCCCGGTGACCCCGACGACGAATTCTTTCTTCATGTGCTCCTCATGCGTTATGCAACTACAAGTTTATCCTGCTTTGTCGCCCGCTTCACCCGGAGCACCTCCATCGCCGCCTGCTCCACCGCGTGGCGGTGCTCCTCCGTCGTGTAGACGCCAAGACGCCATTGCTGCCGCCGGGTATCGTTTAAGGTGTTGATGAGGGGGGAGACTTCCTCGATATCCACCATGGCGTGGCTGTTCCTGACCCGGACCTCCATCGAGAGAGGGCCCGGGAGGCGGGGGATGTCCACAAGCACCTCGTCCTCCGGGACCCCCGCGGTCCCGGCGATTGCCCGGGCAAGGTCCCGTTCCCGGGCCGCCCCGAGGTTCTGCTGGAGGGCGGCGGCGTTCACCCGGTCTTCGCCGACGTAGAGCGCCCGCTTATAGAGGTCACGGGCGTAGACCCGGCAGGCAAGGTCGCGGGTGATCGCATGCGGGGAGTGCTTCAGCCGCTCCATGCAGGCGGCATCGTCCATCCGCACGAGTTCGCAGGCGTCGACACCCGGAACGTTCTGCACCTCCTCGCGGAGGGCATGGACGAACATGCTCGTCGCGATCCGGCTGACGTGGTGGAAGTAGACCGCCGGGCGCATGAGGGTCCGGGCGATGAGGAGCGACTCGGCGGCGTTGATCCCGCCTTCAGAGAGGCCAATGCCGGATTCGGCTAAAACGGTGCACCGGATCAGCCGGTGAGCGTCGACCGTCCCGTAGGGCACGCCGGTATAGTGAGCGTCCCGCATCAGGTAATCCATCCGGTCGACGTCCAGGCTCCCGTGGATGATGCTCGCGAGGCGGTGCTCCCCCGAGACGACGGCACATACCTCGGCGGGGTCGATCCCCTCCGCTTCGAGGACCCCGGCGATCGTCCCCTCCCTGACGAGGCGGTCGATCTGGTGGTGGCTCCTCCCGGTAAACTCCTCCATCACCGGTTCGGTGACGTGGGAGAAGGGGCCGTGGCCGATGTCGTGGAGGAGGGCGGCCGTGGTGACGAGCCGCGTCTCGCCGTCGTCAAGCCCGAGGTTCCCGCACATGAGACCCGCAAGGTGCATCGTCCCGAGCGAGTGCTCGAACCGGGTGTGGTTTGCGCCGGGGTAGACGAGGTTTGCAAACCCGAGCTGGGTGACGTGACGGAGACGCTGGACCGGCATCGAGTCCAGCAGACGGAGTGTCAGCGCATCGGCCTCGACGTAGCCGTGAACCGGGTCCTTGATGATCTTCATCAGTTCCGTTAAGAATCTTGGGAGATAAACGATAAAGGTATTCAGCCATGATCACCTTCCTTTCGGCCGGGCCCGGAGTGCCTGCACTCATACAGGGCGTCCGGCAGATCCTCTACGACAGCGAGATCGCCGTGGTCGCGAGCACCGCCGGGGACTGCTGGGTCTCGGGGGGCCACTGTGCGCCCGAGATCGATACCGCCGTCTTCCTCTTTGCAGGCATCCTCGATACCGGCCGGTGGTGGGGGATTAAAGGGGATACCTGCATCACCCACGGCTACCTCCCGAAGGTTGCGGGCGGCGAACCCTTCCCGGTCGGCGACCGCGCACGTGCCGTCCAGATCGCCCGTGCGGGGCTTCTCAACGAGGGCAGGACCCTGACGGAGGCGGTGCAGGCGCAGTGCCGGGCGCTCAACATCGGGGCGACCGTCCTCCCGACAACCGACACGGAGGCCCCCCTGTTCGTCGATACCGGCACCGAACGTCTGCCGCTCCTCACCTACCGGATGACCGCCGGGGCCGATACCGAGGTGCGGGAGCTCGTCCGCACCGCACCCGGGTCACCCGCGGTCACGGACGAGGTGCGTGCGGTGATCGAGGCAAGCGACGCCGTGGTGATCGGCCCTGCGAACCCGGCGGCGAGCGTTCTCCCCCTCCTCGACTGCACCGGGATGCGTCGCCTTCTCCGCGACCGGTTCGTCATCGCGGTCTCGCCGTTCCAGGGGGGTGTTGCGCCGGACCCAAAGGACACCGCGCTCATGTACGCCGTCGGCGAGACGCCGACCTCTCCCGGGGTTTTCCGGCTTTACCAGGATGTTGTCGACGTTTTTGTCCAGGACCTCCACGACCCCGACGAGGTCGCCGGCTCGCTCCGCCTGGAGACCCATCTTCTGCACGAGCGCCAGGCGGAGTCGCTCGCCTGGGACATCATGGCGGTCATTCGGCACGCGGTTTCGTGAAACGAGGGATATTCATCGCCCATTGCGATTGGAAACGCTCATATACGGATAGGCCCGATACGCTATTTGTTCAATGATAACCTTCCTCTCGGGCGGGACCGGGACCCCGAAGCTCCTCCGAGGCATGCTGGAGCTGCTGGAGGAGCGGGAGATTGCAGTCATCGTCAACACAGCCGAGGATATGTGGCTCTCCGGCAATCACCTCTCGCCTGATACCGATACGGTCATGTACCTCTTTGCGGGCATCCTCGATACCGGCCAGTGGTGGGGAATCCGCAACGACACCTCCATCACGCACGACCTCCTCGCGAGACTCGGCATCGAGGAGTTCATCGCCGTCGGGGACCAGGACCGGGCGGTGCACATCGCGAGAGGAGAGATGCTCAGAAGCGGCATGCGCCTCACCGAGGCGACCTCGGTGCTCTGCCGGAAATTCGGCGTTCGGGCCACCGTCCTTCCGATGACCGACTCCGCCGTGACGACCTACGTCCACACGCCCCGGGGCGAGATGCATTTCCAGGAGTACTGGGTGAAACACCGGGGGAACGTAACGATCGACGGCGTGGTCCGCCGGTTCCGTCAGCCGCCGGTTGCGACAGAGGAGGCTATCCGGGCAATCGAGGCGAGCGATGCCGTGGTGATCGGCCCGAGCAACCCGGTAACGAGCATATCGCCCATTCTCGAGTGTGCGGGGGTGCGGGAGGCACTCCGCCGTCACCGGTGCGTCGTCGCAATCAGCCCCTTCATCGGGGACGCGCCGATCAGCGGCCCGGCGGCGGCCCTGATGCAGGCTTTTGGAAAGGAGCCCTCATCGGCCGGGACCTACGGACTGTATGAGGACCTCATCGACGTCTTCATCCAGGACATCCGGGACCCCGTCCGGATAAAGGGAGCGCTCCGGCGGGATACCCTCATGGCCTACCAGGGAAAGAGCCTGGACCTTGCAAAAAGCATCATGACGCTGGTCTACCGGTGCTGAAAAACCCACATCTACTTCTTCTGCTTCTCCCGGTAGTCCTGTATCGCCGCGTGGAGTGCGTCCGCTGCGAGATTGGAGCAGTGCATTTTCCGGGGCGGCAGCCCCTCAAGTTCGGTCGCCACATCGTCGCGGGTGATCTGCATCGCTTCGTCGAGCGTCTTTCCCCTGGCGAGGTCGGTAACCATGCTGCTCGTGGCTATGGCCGACCCGCACCCGAACGTCCGGAACTTGATATCCTCAATGACATCATCCTTGACTTTGATGAAGATCTCCATGATGTCCCCGCAGACCGGGTTGCCGACCTTGCCGTAACCGTCCGCGTTCTCGATCACCCCGACGTTGTGCGGGTTCATGAAGTGCTCCATCACCTTCTGGCTGTATCCGATCTGGTCTGCCAAATTCTTCACCCCTATAGCGGAGTAATGGCCCGCAGGCGTTTAACTGTTTCTCTGACGGCGTCTACAACCCGGGGCGCCTCGTCCGCGCGGTTCTCGCGCCCGAGCGTTGCGACCATCGACCCGTGCGCCTCCTCGTGGGCGAGCCCGATGGCAAGGAGGACGTGGGAGGCTTCGAGCGTCCGTGAGGTGCACGCCGACCCGGTGGCGACGGCGATCCCGAGCATGTTCATGGCAAGCTGGATGCTCTCCCCCTCGATCCGGGAGAAGCGAAAACTCGCGTGGTGCGGGAGCCGCTCCGTTGGGTGGCCGGTCAGGTAGGCCTCCTCGATATCCGTGATCCCGGCGATAAGCCGGTCCCGGATCGCGGCAAGGCGCCTGCTCTCCTCCGGCATCTCTTTTGCCGCAAGCCGGGCCGCCTCTCCCATACAGGCGATCCCGAAGACGTCCTCGGTCCCGGGCCGGAGACCGCGTTCCTGCCCGCCCCCGACAAGGACCGGCTGGACCCGGACGCCGGGGCGGATGTAGAGCGCTCCCATCCCCTGAGGTCCCCCGAGCTGGTTCGAGGAGAGGGTGGCGAGGTCGATGCCGGCGCGCTCCACGTTTATCGGTACCCGTCCGGCGGCGTCGGTGGCGTCCACGTGGAGAAAACCGCCGCGCGCGTGGACGATCTCCGCCACCTCGCGGATCGGTTCGATCGTCCCGATCTCGTTGTTTGCGTAGTGGACCGACGTGACGACGGTCTCCGGCGTGACCGCCTCTTCGAGGGCGCCGAGGTCGATCGTGCCGTAACGGTCGACCGGGACCTCTGTAACGGCAAAACCCTTCTTCAGAAGAACTTTTGCCGGGTTCAGGACCGAGATGTGCTCGATGGTGCTCGTAACGACCCGCTTGCCCCGTTTCATGTTCCGGAGCGCGGTCCCCCTGACGGCGATGTTGTTCGATTCGGTCGCCCCGCTGGTGAAGATGACCGAAGCCGGGTCGCTCGCGCCGATGAGCGCTGCCACCTCCTCCCGCGCGCGGGAAACAGCCTCCTCTGCCGCAAGCCCTTCCCGATAGATCGTGGAGGGGTTGCCGGCGAAACCGGCAAGAAACCGGTTCCCGAACCGGAGGACCTCAGGGTGGATCGGCATCGCCGCTGCGTGGTCGAGATAGATCCGCTCCTCCATACCCGGCCGCTCCTAGAACGTTATGACCGCATCGGCGTCGAGTGCGAGGTCGTTTAAAGTGAGTGCACCCACGACCCGGCCTTCCTCGATGAAGTCGCCCCGCGCCATACCGAAGAGCTGGGTGCTCTGCTCGCAGATGTAGATTGTCGCCCCCGCGGAGATCGCCTGGTCGCGGATCTCCGAGAGTTTCGGGAAACTTCCAACCTTGATCTTCTCCGCTGCGCCTTTCTTGACGACCGTCACCCCTTTGATCATGAAGAAGATGTCGGCGTCGATGTCTGTCGCGCGCGCCGTCATCGCGAGCATGAACGGGGCATACAATCGCTCCGGGGTGTCGGTGCCGCTGGTCTGGATGTAAAGTATCCGCGCCATGCCGGTTTACACTCCTTTTCGGGCGGATAACGGTGCCTTCTCCTCGTTCACGGGCTCCTGGTTCCCGCCCTCCCGGGTCGGGAGGTTGTCCGCATAGCCGCCGGTGTTCATCACGTCGCCTCTGTCGTCACCGTCGCTCCTTTGCGCACGAGGAGGGTCGTCACGCCCGATGCGAAGTGTTCTTCCTCGAGCGCGTGCCCGCTCTGACCGGCCCAGGACCTGACCTCCTCGACAAGGTCCGGCTTGTCGGTCGTCACCTGCAGGACCTGTCCCGCGTTGAGCGTCTCCATCCCCGCCTCGATCGAGAGCAGGGGCGATTGGCAGATACCAATGCAACTGACCGTCTTATCCGCATACACCATTTTCCTCACCTACTTCATCTTCCTGATGCAGAACCTCATGACCCTGTCATTCTTCTCGAACTTCACGATCTTGTGCCCTACGCGGCCTGCCCAGCGCCGGATATCCTCTTCCGCGGCAGGGTCATCCGCCTCGACCTGGAGCGTCTCCCCGACGTCGAGGTTCTCGATTGCTTCCCGGGTCATCATGATCGGCATGGGGCAGTAGAGCCCGATAGCGTCCACGACCGCCGTGGGTTTATTCTCCGGTCCCATATCCTTACCTTCCGTTGCGGGAGAGCATGAGAGAATCCCGGGTGCCGCGACGCGTCAGCGACAACCCCGGCTGCACCGGATGCAGCACCATCACTTATAAGCGTTCCTCCGGGTGCGTCCGGAACGCGGGAGAGACGCAGATGCCGTTCCCCGGCAGACTTGAGGAATGTTTTTCGATATGGGCGGTTCCCGTAACGATTTCGGTTCAAGCGGTCTCCAGAGAGAGATCGACCGGCATTGAGAGCGGTTGCGGCCACCCCGGGCATACCCGGATAAGTCGTATTTCCCGGCAGTTTCCGGGTTTATCCGCATATTACTGCACTGATGTCAAAAAGAGACGAAAATGAGCGTAATTTTCCATTCGTGGCGGATATAACCGAAAATATTAAAAATCTCTAGCGATAAGAAGATCTTCAATGTTCGTTCCGACCAAGTGTTTCTTTACAAAGGGTGTGGGCATCCACAAAGACAAACTGGCGTCATTTGAACTGGCTCTCAGGCAGGCGGGCATCGAGAAGTACAACCTCGTCTACGTTTCAAGCATCTTCCCCCCGAACTGCCGGCTGGTCTCGAAGGAGGAGGGGCTGCAGCACCTCGCTCCGGGGACCATCGTCTACGTCGTCATGGCCCGGAACGAGACCAACGAACCAAGCAGGCTCATCTCCGCCGCCATCGGACATGCGATGCCGAAAGAGAGCAACGCCTACGGCTACCTCTCCGAGCACCACGCTTTCGGAGAGACCGCAGAGGTCTCGGGAGAATACGCGGAAGACCTTGCGGCAACCATGCTTGCGACAACGCTCGGGATCGAGTTCGACCCCGACAAAGCGTGGCAGGAACGCGAACAGATCTACAAGGCAAGCGGGCGGATCATCAACACAACCCACACCTGTCAGTCGGCAAAAGGAGATATGAACGGGCGCTGGACGACGGTCCTCTCCGCCGCGGTCTTTCTCTGATTCTCTCAGTCCCGGAGTATTCCGCGAAGCGTTCTCCCGGCGGGGGAGCGCAAGACAAAATACCTTCCGGGGCCCACACTATATCCAGGTTTTTCATATGCGTCTACCAATACGGGCCGTAACCCCACAGACTGAATCTGCCGAGGTCATCGGCTGGGTGCACGAGGTCCGCGATCTCGGAGGACTTACGTTTTTCCTGATCCGCGACCGGACCGGCATCGTCCAGGTGACCGTCCCGAAGAAGAAGGTCACGGCGGAGATCCTTGAAGCAGCCCGGAACGTCTCGCGAGAGTCCGTGGTCAGGGTCCGGGGCAGGGTCAAAGCAATCGAGAAGGCCCCCGGCGGGCGCGAGATCGTCCCCGAGGAGTTCGAGGTCATCAGCCCCGCGGAGAGCCCGCTCCCGCTCGACGTCGCCGAGAAAGTGCCGGCCGAACTCGACACCCGGCTTGACTCCCGGTTCCTGGACGCGAGGAAGCCGCGTGTCCGCGCCATCTTCTTCATCCGCTCGGCGGTGACCTGCGCCGCGACCGTGTTCCTCGCCTCCCGGGGCTGCATCAATATTACAACCCCGAAGATCGTCGCCGCCGCCACCGAGGGCGGCACCGAACTCTTCCCTATCGCCTACTTTGAGAAGGAGGCATTCCTGAACCAGAGCCCCCAGCTTTATAAACAGATGATGATGGCCGCCGGGTTCGAGGCGGTCTTCGAGCTCGGCCCCATCTTTCGCGCCGAGGAGCATAACACCGTCCGGCACCTCAACGAGGCCACGTCGCTTGACGTGGAGGTCTCGTTTGCGGACCATAACGATGCCATGGAACTCCTCGAAGACCTGATCGTCCACGTCTACGACTACGTCGCAGAGAACTGCGGCGAGCAACTTGCGGAACTCGGGGTTGACCTCACGGTTCCTGAGAAACCGTTCCCCCGGATACCCTATGCGGAAGCGATCGAGACCGCGAACCGCACCATCGAGGAGAAGCTCGCCTTCGGCGACGACCTCTCCCCGGCGGCCGAGCGGGCGATCGGAGATTCGGTCGGAACGCATTACTTCATTGTCGACTGGCCCACCGACATCAGACCCTACTACGCGATGCCTTACCCGGACAGACCCGAGTTCTGCAAGGCGTTCGACCTCATGCACCCCCGTATGGAGCTCTCCTCCGGCGCCCAGCGTATCCACCAGTACGACCTCCTGGTAGAACGTATCCGCGCAAAGGGCCTCTCTCCCGAGAGCTTTGAGTTCTACTTAAACACGTTCCGTTACGGCATGCCCCCGCACGCCGGATGGGGGCTCGGCATCGAGCGCCTGGTGATGACGATGCTCGATCTCCAAAACATCCGTGAAGCGGCGCTCTTTCCACGCGACCGGCACAGACTGACCCCATGACCCTGACAAGCGTGCGCCTCCCGACCACGGTGGTCGGGAGTTACCCGGTGGTGAAAGGCTCGGGGATTTTAGCCCTCATGGACCCGCTCAAGCATGCGGTGGAGGTAGCGGTCGCCGGCCAGATCGACGCCGGGATCGATATCATCTCCGACGGTCAGGTCCGGGGCGACATGATCCGTGCCTTCACCTCCCACCTCCCCGGCATCCGCGGGTCTTCGGTAATCGGGAAGGTCCAGCCGGCCCGACAGCCCATCACGCTCGCCGATACGAAGTACGCCCTCTCCCGGCACCCGAAGGTGAAGGGGATCCTCACCGGCCCGAGCACGCTCGCGCACGGTCTTTCGATCGAGACGCCGTTCTACCGGAACCGGGACGAACTGGTCCTCGACCTCGCGCAGGCGCTCGCCGTCGAGGCGGGCTACCTTCAGGACGCCGGGATCACGCTCCTCCAGGTAGATGAGCCCATCTTCTCAACGGGTGCCGCAAACATCGCCGTCGGCCGCGAGGCGGTGAACGCGATCACCGCCAGGCTCCGGGTGCCCGTCTGCCTCCACGTCTGCGGAAATCTCGGGACAGTCATCGACGACATCCTCCGGGCGAACGTCACCGTCTTCGACTTTGAGTTCGCAAACAACCCCGGAAACCTGGAAGTGATCTCAAAAAAGGATTTGCGCGGCCGAATGATCGGCTACGGGTGCGTGGACTCGACCGACCCCGGTGTCGAGAGCGTTGAGACCATCCGCAAGCGGATCGAGACCGGAATCGATGTCTTTTCGCCGGAAGCAATGCTCATCGACCCCGACTGCGGCCTTCGGATGCAGACACGGGACGCGGCGTTCGGGAAACTGAAGAATATGGTTGTTGCGACGGGTTTAGTCCGGGCCGAGTATACGGACTGAGCGGGTAGTCCGGTATGCTGTCTCACGAGAGGCTGCGAAGGGGGGTTGTCGCTTTTCTTACCGAATGGCGCTCAAACCCTCCTGATTTTTCCATGTAGTGAACTACCCCGCGCCTTTTGGGCGCGGCTTCCTGCTTCATTCCTCCTCCATTGAGGCAGGTCCACAGGCTCAACGGCGCGTTCCGCGCCTGATATCAGGTTGCTTGGTTCTCGCAACACAGATAGAACATTATTGGATGGATTGATAGAAGAATGTACCGTATCGAAATTGATTACAGGAAGGGCGTTCCGCTTCACGGAAGATGCTCCGCATCTTCCTGACAGGCACAACCCTTTGGGTTGTGCCGTGCCATCCTCACCCTGAAGGGTGGGGTCTTCACGCTTCACCCCCCTTCACCCCCGCAAGATAAACGGTCATGATTGCGGGGAAGCCCGGTACACTGGACCGTGGCGGCTATCGCCTTTAGGGGATCTCCCCGCACACGGCACGGCACTCCTCACGACCCCACTCGAAGATCTTCGGTCTTCTCAAGCTCCGGTTCTAGCGAACCATCGCACCCCGCCCGGCCTCCTCATTCGTACCTTTGGGGCGGGGGCAGTGCGTGGCGACAGTCATGAGGAATCTGTGCCCGGGCGTGGCCCCGGAACCCAAGAACGATGCTCCCCAATTTATCATATTGGTAATTGGGAATCGGACCACTATTGACTGCTACCCCAATCTTTCGCGTGAGAGAGCAATCCCGCATACCAGGATTGCAAAATAAGGTGAAATGATCCACTCGCGGGTCCTGAACTTCGAAAGTGCAAAAGTTCGGCGTCCGAATAAGCCGGAGTGCGACGCCCCGAACCGTGAAGGTGCCTCCTGCAAAAGAGTATTCCGGCCTTAAACCACCCTGCTCGTCGTCGAGAGTTCAAGGCCCTTCGCGGTGATGTGATAGGGGATGACTCGTTGCGGCACGTCCGCACCTTTGAGTTTCTCGATGGCAAGCGTCCGCTCGAACTCGTTGCCGTTGACCTGACTCCTGAGGGAGATGAAGATATCGACGGCGCGCATTATCCGTGCTTCCTCAAAGGGGCCGTGGAAACCGGTGTAGAGGAGGTAGACGATGTTTGCCCCCCCTTCGATGAGTGCACGGGTATCTTCGACGACGAGCCCGACGGCGGCGTCGATTCCCCGGGCGGCGATCAGCGTTGAGAGGGAGTCCACGACGATCCTCTCTCCCCGCATGGCCCCGGCCAGCGTCGCGGCGTCCATGCCGCGTGCGTCGGTCATACCTTCCCCGGGCACGGCATCATACATCAGGTAAGCGCCTGTTCTCTTCCCGGATTCCCAGAACTGCTGCGCCAGGAGTTCAAGGCCGCTCAAAGGTGATCCGGAGATGACGATGCTGGTGCCCGGAGCGAATCCCCCGTCGAGTGCAAGGTCCAGGCCCGCGATTCCTGTCGAACGTCTGGAAGTGTCTGCCACGTCTATCTCTCGGTGAAGTTTCTAGCGGTACCTATTCGCTGTCTTTCCTTAAATCACCCCCGAAGTGCGATCCTTCACGCCGCCGACGTCCCGGCGTCGCAGTAGAGTTCCCGAAGGCGCTTCCGGAGGAGTTTCCATCCGTTCACCCGGGGAACCTCGTCGGCAAGGATGACCTGACGGGGAACCTTGTAGCCGGCGAGGCGCTCGCGGGCGAAGGCGATGATCCCGTCGGGGGTGATCTTCTCCCCGTCGGCGGGGACCACCACGGCAACCGGCACCTCGCCCCGGTGCTCGTCGGGACACCCGAAGACCGCCGCGTCACGAACGCCCGGGTGCTGAACGAGCACGTCCTCGACCTCGGTCGGGTAGATCTTCCAGCCAGACATGACGATCATGTCCTTCTTCCGGTCGGTGATGTAGAGCATTCCGCCCCTGTCCTGGTGGCCGATGTCGCCGGTCAGGAACCAGCCGTCGGGGAGGAAAGCAGCGCGGGTCTCCTCCGGCATCTGCCAGTAGCCGAGCGCCACCGCGGGCCCCCGAAGGGCGATCTCGCCGTCCTCGCCGAGCGGAAGCTCCCGGCCGGAGTCGTTCGCATCGACGATCTTCACCTCCGAGAACCCGACCGGCGTGCCGACGCTCTTAAACTCATCTGCGGTCGCGTAGTGTTCGGGGCGGATGGCGGTTCCCGTCCCGACGACGATCGTCTCGGAGAGGCCGTAGGCGTTGACGATGGGAATCCCGAACCGTTCGTGGAAGGGTTTCCAGATGCCGGGCATCAGAGGGCCGCCGCCGCTGATCAGCACCCGGGCGGTGGCGAGCGCCGTCTCGGTCCCCGGCGGGGTCTGGAGAAGAGAATGGATCACCGGCGGCATGCTTGCGACGACCGTGGCCCGATACTCACGGGCAAGGTCAAGGTAGCGGGCGAGATCGAACCGCTCCATGACGACGTAGGTCCCGCCGGCCCTGAGGGTGGCGATGCCCCAGCTCACCCCGACGTGCCCCATTGGGTAGATCCCGAGGAAGATGTCGTCGTCGGTGATCCGGAGAACGTCCCGTTCGGCGTCCATGGCCGCGATCCAGTTCCCGTGAGTGAGCATGGCGCCTTTCGGTTTGCCGGTGGTGCCGGAGGTATACTGGATCTGACAGAGGTCGTCGAACCGGCAGTTGGCGGCACGGAGGTCCGCCGGTGCACGGAGGAGATCGGTCCACGGGGTGGCGCCGTCGGTCTTTCCGCCGACGGCAACGACATGTCGGAGCGTCGGCGCCCTGTCCCGGATGCGGCCGACGAGAGCGGCTCCTTCAACGTCGGTGATGACGGCGACGGCCCCTGCATTGCGGACGGCGTAGAGAACCTCGCTCTCCCGATAGACCCGGTTCGTCGGGACCGCAACGGCGCCGATACGCCAGAGGGCGAGGTAACCGACGAGGTACT
Source organism: Methanoculleus sp. UBA291 (assembly GCF_002499755.1). Classification (NCBI taxonomy): domain Archaea; kingdom Methanobacteriati; phylum Methanobacteriota; class Methanomicrobia; order Methanomicrobiales; family Methanomicrobiaceae; genus Methanoculleus; species Methanoculleus sp. UBA291. The sequence goes on from NZ_DANC01000020.1 coordinate 40,361, forward strand.
CCACCGAACTGTCCAGGTAGATGCAGACCCGCTCCCCGTGCCCGATCCCGAGGCCGCGAAGACCGCAACCGACGCGGGCGACGCGGTCCCGAAGGTCGGCATAGGTATAGGATTCTCCCCGGGAGGGGACAACGAGAGCGATTTTCCCGGGGTTGCAGGCATTTGCATCGAGGAATGTGGTACAGTTCGGCATTGGTGGGCTCCATAATACAAGGGTGAACTTCGATGTATATACTTGTCCATGGACCCGTAAATAGGTTGCGTCGGAGAGAGTTCCCGGTTCCTTGAATCGGGGTCCTCCTTCGGGCCATATTTTAGGAAATCACATTAAATTCGAAGATTTTTCGAGTGAGGTTCATTACTCCCGTATTTGTTAACAGTATACTGTAGGGAGTCATCTCCTTACAGAGCTGGAAACGAAAAGGTGAACCGATGACAGCGGCGCAAGAACTTGCGACTCATGTGAGAGCAGAACTGGAGCACGTGCATGCCGATCTGGAGCACGTGGGACGAGATCTCGAAGAACTCAATGCACATATCAAGATGCTTGATGGACATCTTCACCATCTCCTCGATGAGACGGAGGAAGGAGTTATCATCGAGTAAGCATCTTCAAAATCTCTTCGGACAGATGGATCGTAACTTTCTCTCCCGTGCTTTTGAGGCAGGAGTCATTGAGAATGTTGACGCTCCCTCCTTCTCTCAACGTCCAACAGAGTTCCTCATGGTGAAACAGGGCAGGACTATTCCTGCCCTGCTGGCAGAAACTCCCCTACACGAGATCTGCAGTTTATCCTCCCGTTCCTTCCCGAAAGACCGTTTAAGAGTTGTTTCTCATTTTTTCCGAATATCGGTCCCCATTACCTTCCGGAACCCGTGCGGGGCCCGTATCCGACATTTTTCGGGCATCGCGCCGTCCGAAGAAAATACCTATTCCGCGATCAAATCCGGATCTCTTTCGGGCCGGGAATATATCGACCAAATGAGAGAAGAGACTCATATGAATCGATTAAATTCAGCGGAACACACGGCGACAGCCCTGCCCGATGATGTCGGGCCGAGGAGCCGGTACGGCAGCGTCGGCATTCGCGCGTCCGGGAGTCCCGACGTCGGGAACCGATCCGGGGCGGTCGTGGAGGTGAAGACCGGCAGGGTCGACCGCAACGGCTGCGGGATCGAGGTCGTCGATCTTCCCGGGACCTACAGCCTGACTGTATATTTTGCGGACGAGATCGCCGCATGGGATTTCATCCTCGACGAGAAGCCCGACATCGTCGTCCAGGTCGTGGACGCGGCGAACCTGGAGCAAAGCCTCTACCTGACGACACAACTTGCCGAACGCGGGGTCCCGGTTGTTATCGTCCTGAACAGGCCCGATACGGCCGAAATGTGGGAGGACCCCATCAACCGGGAGGGGCTCCCGACGCTCCTTGATGCTCTGGTCGCGTGCATGGCCGGAACACAGGGTGACGAACCCGACGACCGTTTCGATGCGGTGAGCGAAGGCGTGGAGACCTCGCCTCATCACGGACGAATCGAAGACTACGGCGAAGGGGAAGAGGCGACAATTGCATCGCTGGTCGATGCTCTCGCGACCGCCGGGGCCCTCCCCGGACGGTATCCCCTCTGCCGGCTTGCGGTCGAACTTCTGGAGGGAGGCGATAACAGCCCGTCGGAGGTCCGGGAGAGCCCGGTCTTTGCCCGTGTACAGATCCTCCTTTCTTCCCTCAATCAGGATGATTACGAGGTTTTAATGACGGAGGGGCATTATGAGGGGGTTGCAGCCGTTTTACTGCAGGCCCGCGGCGCCAATGCCGGCGTTCCGGGCGCGGCCGACGGTGTAGACGATGAACACCCCCGACGCTTCGGATGTTCCGGCCGCTGTAGCGAGACCGAGAAGCATGGAATCGTGGAGTATGCCCTGACGGAGAGAGGAAAACAGTTTGCAGAAAGGCTTGCGAGGATAAAGGAACTCCACAGAGGTCCGGTGTCGGGCTTAATCGGTGCGAACGGGTTTGAGGGGTAGGCCGGGCCCATCTTCCACATCCCGGGCGGAGAGCAAACGATCCTCCCTTCGTACGGCAGAGCCTTGCAGACTGCCGAAGAACCGCTCCGCCGGGACGATTGCAGATCGTCCTCCAGTTCCGGGAAGCGTGCAGGTCCTGCCAGGGGCACACCGACGGAGAAGAGCCGTTTTGATCGGTCAAAGCACGCAATAGGGGGTGTTTTTCCGATGTTCCCCGGCAATTATCCGCCGGCGGCGCCGGGGCGCGGATGTCATTCGCGCCGTTTCTCTTTGATAACCGCGTTTTCCTTCCGTCACCACGGGGAACGAACATCAGCCGATATTTGGTTCCATAGGATACCCGAAAAAAGTTCGGCACCTGCGGCAAGATCCGGAATAATTTCGGCTTCGGATTATATTGACCAAAGAAAAGAAAAATTATCCATGGTAACACCAGATTCAGCGGGTCGCACGGCGATAACCACGCTTGATTGTGTCGGTCTGAAAGGTCGATGCCAGGTGGTCGGCATCCGTGCTTCCGGGGCGCTCCGAAAGCGCGTGCTTGCCATGGGCATGGTGCCGGGGGCGGTAGTGGAGGTACTCAGGTCCGCTCCCCTCGGCGACCCCACAGAATACCGGGTGAAAGGATACTGCCTCTCGCTGCGGCGTGCCGAGGCAAGTCTCATCGAAGTCGTCCTGGATGGAGGGGGGAAATGATGGGAGATCTCCGTCCGCTTTCTTTCCTTTCCGCCGGAACCGAGGCGACGATAGCCGAGGTACGGGCAGGCAAAGGGATGCGGTCCCGCCTCTCCGGGATGGGCTTCTGCCCCGAGACCCGGGTGACGGTCCAGTGCGCGGATCGGGGCTCGCTCATCGTCTCGGTCGGCGACGCCCGCTACGCCCTCTCGCGGGGCGTAGCGATGAAGGTACTTGTCAAAAATACACCGGAGGAGTCATGACCAGGGAGATCAGGATTGCGCTCACCGGCAACCCCAACGTCGGAAAGACAACGCTCTTTAACGAGCTCACCGGCTCGCGACAGCACGTCGGGAACTGGCCCGGGGTGACGGTGGAGAAGAAGACCGGCCGGATCAGCCGCAACGGCTACGAGATAGAGGTCGTCGATCTTCCGGGCACCTACAGTCTGACCGCATATTCTGCAGACGAGATCGTCGCGAGGAACTTCCTCCTCGATGAGAAACCGGATGCTGTCATCCAGGTCGTGGACGCAACGAACCTGGAGCGGAACCTCTACCTGACGACACAACTCACCGAACTCGGGGTTCCGGTCGTCATCGCCCTGAACATGGCCGATATGGCCGAAGCGCAGGGCGACACCATCGACCGGACAAGGCTTTCGGAGTTCCTTGAGGTCCCGGTCGTGCGCACGGTCGGGACCCGGGGCGAGGGGCTCGACGACCTCATCGAAGCCGCGATCCGGGAGGCAAAGACCTCCCCGCACCATGAACATACCATCGGCTACGGCGGAGACGTTGAAGCGAAGATCGCAGCACTTGTGGATGCCCTTTCGGCCGACAAGAGCCTTGCCAAGCGCTATCCTCTCCGCTGGCTCGCCGTGAAACTTCTCGAAGGCGATGAGAACGTCCTCGCGAGGGTCAGGGAGGGTCCGGCATCCGCCCGCGTGCAGAGCATCCTCTCCTCCATTGACTCCGATGAATACGAGGCCGTGATGGCGGACAAGCGCTACGAGGCGATCGCTGCCATCCTGCCGCAGGTTCACCGCACCGACATCAAGGGTGCGACGTTTTCGGACATGGTCGACCGTGTCGTCACCAACCGCTATCTCGGTATCCCTATCTTTCTTGCGCTGATGTGGGGAGCGTTCGAGCTGACGTTTACGGTCGCAGCCCCCTTTGCCACCGCAATAGAGGTGCTCTTTGCATGGCTTGCCGAGGTCTCGGTCACCTCGCTCGAGCCCGCATGGCTCGGGTCGCTCATCGGCGACGGTATCATCGGCGGTGTCGGCGCCGTTCTCGTCTTCCTGCCGAACATCTTCATACTCTTCCTGATCCTTGCGCTCCTTGAGGATTCGGGCTACCTGGCGCGTGCCGCGTTCATCATGGATCGACCATTATACGCCATCGGGCTGCCCGGGAAAGCGTTCATCCCGATGCTGATCGGGTTCGGGTGCAACGTCCCCGCGATCATGGCGACGCGGTCGATAGAGAGCGAGAAAGACCGGCTGCTCACGATTCTCGTAAATCCGTTCATGTCCTGCAGCGCACGGTTACCCGTGTACGTCCTCTTCGCCGGTGCGTTCTTCGGAGCCCAGGCGGGAGGGGTGATGTTCTTCCTCTACGTCCTCGGGATCGTCGTCGCCATCGCATCGGCAAAACTCTTCAGGAGCACCATTCTTCCGGGAGAGGTTTCGCCCTTCGTCATGGAGATGCCGCCCTACCGGATTCCGACGGCAATGACGAGCCTCATACACATGTGGGGCCGGGGATCGATGTATCTCCGGAAAGCCGGAACGATCATCCTTCTCGGCGCTATGGTCGTCTGGGCCCTGGCGTCCTTCCCGTACGGCGTCGAGTACGGGAGTGCGGAGAGTTTTGCAGGGATGCTCGGGCACCTGATAGAGCCGCTGGTGGCTCCGCTCGGGTTCGACTGGAAGGTCGCAGTCGCGCTGATCTTCGGGTTCCTCGCGAAAGAAGTCGTCGTCGGGTCGCTCGGCGTCCTCTACGGGACCGGGGAAGAGACGCTCTCCGAGGCGCTCCTTGTGGACCCGGGCCTTTCCTCGGCGACAGCCCTTGCCCTGATGGTCTTCGTGCTGCTCTACATGCCGTGCGTCGCAGCGCTCGGCGTCATCAAGAAGGAGACCGGGTCGTGGAAGTGGACGGGCTTCGTGGTCGCTTACGGTATCGTCGTTGCCTGGGTCCTGGCGTTCGTCGTCGGACATCTCGCCCCGTTCATCATCGGGGGTGCGTAAACAATGAGTAATGGAATAAAAGTTCTCTTTGGAGCAGTGCTCGGACTGCTCTACGTGGTCTTCGGGCTGCTCCAATTTGTCCAGGCCGTCTTCGAGGCCGTCTCCGGCGTCCCGATGGCGGGTCTGGCGGCCCTCCTCGTTCCCGGGAATGTCTTCAGCGGGTTCGTGCTGATTGTGGTCGGAGCCGTTCTTCTGACCGGGGCTAAAAAACTCTCCGGCGGTGCAGAGGAAGGGATGCCCTTCATATACGTCGGCATCCTTCTTTCGGTCGGGTTCGGACTGGTCGCCCTCTGCTCGATGGGGGCGGGAGCCCTCGAAGCAGCTGCCTTCCCCGAGGAAGGAGCCGAACCCTGGTCGGTCGTGGACACGATCACGCCGATCCTCTACCTGGCGGTAATAGGAGTTCTCGGCTTCCTTGCGTGGGGTAAGGAACTCTTCAGGGGGATTCGAGCAGCATGATGCGCACGATAGCGAAACGGTTCTCCGAGGGGGGATTCACGCTCCCGGAGCTTGCACGCGAGTTGAACATGTCGCAGGAGACCCTGACCGAGAGGCTGCATGCGATGGAGCGTCTCGGTTTCATCACGCGCGAAGGATGCAGTGAACCCGCACAAACGGAGGGTTCTTCCTGCCATTGTCCCGGGTGCTCCTGCTGCGGTGCGGCCGGGAGCGGCGGGGTTGTAGGCTACACCCTGACGGAGAAAGGGAAGCGACTTAGCGGAAAAAAGGAGATAGAAAATCTTTGATTCCAAGGCCGGGGCTCTGCGGGCGGAAGCCCGCCGGAATCTCCCGGCCGGCCTCCCCGGGGTCGCAACGTCAACGGGAGGTCTTTTTTCGGGTCTGTGAGGATGGAACACCCTCCCCCGGTTTTTATGAAAATTCTTTGATAAACGGATATTTTGAAACAAACGGTCCGGAAAAACCGGAGCGTGAACTCTATGAAACAGGCTTTTAAAGAAAAAACAGGAATCATGCGCCTGCTGGAGATTGCGGGGGAGAAGAAAGGGCTCCTGATCTGTTCGGGCATCCTTTCCATGCTCAGCGCCGTCTTCATGCTGGTTCCTTACGTCTCGGTCTATTACATCCTTGCCGAGCTTTTGCGCCATGCAGCAGACCTTTCTTCCGTCGACGGCCCGGCCATGATTCGCTGGGGGTGGATTGCCCTATGGGGCCTTGTCGCCGGCCTGATCACCATGTATCTTGGAGGCATGGCTTCCCACATCGCCGCTTTCCGCATCCTGTACGGTCTCCGGGTGCAGCTTACCGAGCACATCGGCAGGCTCCCCCTGGGCTACCTGACAAGGACCTCGATCGGGGCGGTGAAGAAGACGCTTGAGCAGAACGTGGAGAAGATCGAGCAGTTCGTCGCCCACCAGATCCCCGACATGTGCAATGCGCTCGCCACTGTGGTGGTGATGTTTGCCGCCCTCTTCTATCTGAACTTCTGGATGGCTCTGGTCTGCCTGACCGCGATCGCTCTGGGGTTCGGGATCCAGGCATCCATGTGGGTGGGAGAGGACGCGAAGAAATGGGTGAAGCTCTACTACGACGCGCTGGAGGAGATCAACGCGTCCGCCGTGCAGTACGTCCGGGGGATGCCGGCGGTCAAGGTATTCGGGCAGACGGTGCACTCGTTCCGCCGTTTCTACGACGATATGGTCCGCTACCGCGATTTCTGTGTCAGGTTCTCGGACAGTTTCCAGAACGGGTTTGCCTTCTTTAAGACCATACTGGCCTCGCTCCTGAGTTTCATCCTCCCGGTGGGGGTCCTTCTCCTGAGCCGGGACCCGGCCGGCATGGCGTTCGCCCTGGTCCTGCTCTTCTTCGTCATTCTGGGCCCTGGAACGGCGGCTCCGCTCTACAAGTTCCTCTACCTCTCCTCGAGCCTGCGGGATATCTCCGAAGGGGTGGACCGTATCGATGCGGTCTTCGCCGAACCCACGGTTCCCGAGCCGGAGCAACCCAGAAAGCCGGAGACCTACTCGGTGGAGTTCGACGGGGTATCCTTCTCCTACGACGCACCGGGGGCGTCCACCCGGGTCGAGGCGCTCTCCGGGATCAGTTTCACGGCAGAGCAGGGGAAGGTAACGGCCCTCGTCGGACCGTCAGGGTCCGGGAAGACCACGGTCGCCAACCTGATCCCGCGGTTCTGGGATGTGGGAGAAGGGGCGGTCCGGATAGGAGGCGTCGACGTGCGCCGGATGCGGACGGAGGACCTCATGGATACGGTTTCTTTTGTGTTTCAGGATACGTTCCTGTTCTTTGATACGTTGTATGAGAACATCCGGGTCGGAAAGCCGGGGGCAAGCCGGGAGGAGGTCTATGCTGCGGCAAGAGCCGCCCAGTGCCACGACTTCATCGAGCGGCTGCCGAAAGGCTACGATACGCTGATCGGGGAAGGAGGCGTCTACCTCTCCGGAGGGGAGGAGCAGCGCGTCTCCGTGGCGAGGGCGATCCTGAAGGGCGCTCCCATCCTGGTCCTGGACGAAGCGACGGCCTTTGCCGACCCCGAGAACGAGTATAAGATGCAGATGGCTCTCAGGGAACTCGTGAAGGAGAAGACCGTCATCGTCATCGCCCACCGGCTCTCTTCCATCCGGGGGGCCGACCAGATCCTCGTGCTGGAGGAAGGACATATCGCGGAGCGGGGGACGCATGAGGAACTGCTCCGCGAAGGGGGCGTGTACCGGAGGATGTGGGACGCGTACACGGATGCGGCTAGCTGGGTCATCGAGAAAGGAGGTGTCGCCTGATGGGCATTCTCACCGACATCACGGCAGGAGACCCCAGAAAGCTGGTAAAACCTGTCTTCTTCACGGTGCTCTCCGATCTCCTCAACATCGTCCCCGTCGTCCTCGTGATCGTAGCTGTCGGCCTGATCTTCGAGCCGTTCATTCATCCGGGCGCCCCGATGAACATCGCCGGCCTCTGGTGGGTCAGCGCCGCACTGCTGCTCTTTATGGTCGTCATCTTCCTCGGGGAGGTCGGAGCGTATCGAGCCTCCTACCGGGGGGCCTACGCGGTTGCGGCGGACGGCAGGGCGGCCCTCGCCGAGCACCTGAGGCGGCTGCCGCTCGGATACCTTACCCGCCGGGACCCCGGCGACCTGGCCAACATGATCATGGGGGACTTCACCCAGATCGAGCACTCGCTCTCTCATATCCTGCCTCAACTCTTCGGGGCCCTGATCCTGCCCATCGTTGCCCTGATCGGGCTGGCGTTCCTGGACTGGCGCATGGCCGCGGCCATGTTCATTGCGCTGCCGGTGGCCGTCCTGATCGTGCTCGCCTCGTCCGGGGTGCAGCGGTCGCTGGGCTCCAGGCACATCCGGGCCAAGATCAATGCAGCCAGCCGGCTGCAGGAGTACCTGAACGGCATCCGGGTGATCAAGGCTTACAACCTCTCGGGAAGCCGGTTCGTCCGCCTGGAGAAGGCTTTTAGGGAGTTGATGCGGGAGAGCATCCGGCTTGAGGGGCTGCTCGGCCCGGTCTTCTTGCTGGCGGTGGCGTCGGTGCGGGCCGGGCTGACGGTGCTGGTGCTCGTCGGCGTCTACCTCCTCCTCGGGGGGACGCTGGACATTCTGACGTTCGTCATCTTCCTGGTCATCGGGGCACGTGTCTTCGACCCCCTGACCACGGCGCTGATCAGCTTCCCCGAGTTCCGGTATCACGCCCTCGCGGGGGAACGCATTCTGACGCTTCAGCGGGAGCCCGTCATGCAGGGGAGTGGGCGTCCTCCCGAGGAGCACGACATCGAGTTTGCATCGGTCACGTTCGGATACGGGTCCGGTGCGGTCCTCCACGACGTCTCGCTGAGGATGCCGGAGGGGTCGCTGACCGCCCTGGTCGGACCTTCGGGGAGCGGAAAGAGCACGGTCCTCAAACTCGTCGCCCGGTTCTACGACCCCCAGTCGGGCCGGGTCTTCTTCGGCGGGGACGATGTCAGGGGGATGGACCCCGAAGCGCTACTTACGAAGATCTCGATGGTGTTTCAGGACGTCTACCTCTTCAAGGATACCATCGGCAACAACATCCGCTTCGGCCGGGAGGGAGCGACGCAGGCGGAGGTGGAGGATGCCGCCCGGAAAGCCTGCTGCCATGAGTTCATCATGAAGTTGCCGCTCGGCTACGATACACCGGTCGGGGAAGGGGGCACCACGCTCTCCGGAGGCGAGAAACAGCGGATCTCCATCGCCAGGGCCATCTTAAAGGACGCTCCGGTGGTGCTGCTCGACGAGGCGACGGCGTTCCTGGACCCGGAGAACGAGGTCGATGTGCAGAAGGCGATCTCGGCCCTGGTCGCCGGCAGGACGGTCGTGATGATCGCCCACCGCCTCAAAACCGTCCGCAGGGCGGACAACATCATCGTTCTGGATGGCGGACGGGTCGTCGAGCAGGGGAAGCACGACGACCTGCTGGCCCGGGGAGGCCTGTACTCCCGGCTCTGGACGCTGCAGCAGGAGGCGCAGGGGTGGAGCATTGCGGGCTAGGCCGGAGCCGGGAAGGAAACCTGAGACGGCGGAGATCGCCGGGGAAATCGATCGGGATGCCGTGGGGACCTTCATCCCCCCGTCCCGGGGCGGAACGGACGCAGGCCGCCGTATACAATGAGGGCAAATCCCATCCGGCATCAGACCGTACCGGCTTTCAGGGAGAGCAGCCGGAATACCGAATCGAGCCACACCTGCTTCAGCCTCCCGGGATCTTTCTTCAGGTGAAGTTCCGTGATGCGGAGACCGATTCCGAGGGCCAGTATTGCCTGAGCCAATTCTTCGGGAGGGACCCCGGGCGGGACTATTCCCTCTTTTTGCATCCGGGAAATTTTGTCTCCGATGAATGCGATAATTCTGTCCTGGATGGTAATGACTACCTTCTGCAGTTCGGGGTCCTGCGGCGTGATCAGGGAGATCTGAACAACGATGTTTGTATATGATTTCAGATCGCCGAACAGCAGATCCGCAATGCGGGAGAAGGTCTCGGGACCTTCACCCAATTCGCAAAACGCCTTCTCAATCTCCGATCTGATCCGCGTGAAGACCTCGAGCGTCATCTCCCGGAACAGGACCTCTCTGCTCTCAAAATACGCATACAGCGCCCCTTTGGTGACGCCCACCCTCTGCGCGATGTCCTCAAGCGTTACCGCCGTCACCCCTTTCTCGGAGGCCGCCTCAATCGCGGCGTCGATGATCTTCTTCTTTGCATCTCTGCGATATTCCGGATTTATTCGAGGCATACAAACGGGTAACTGTATGATGACTGACTTTATAATACTGGTTCATAAACTTAAAGTCATAACACTAAACATAAGTTTAATAATGTGACCGCGCATACAGAAATTTGAGGACATATGAAGCAAGCACCCGGTAACTGGTCTTTTAAAAAGAGAGTGTTCAAATCGACTGGAAAGAGCCGGCGAGGCCTGATCTTGACAGCAGGGGATCGGCACGCATATGCCGTACTGCTTCTGATAACCGCACTGCTGGCCCTCGGTCTCGTCTCCCCCGCCACGGCCGCGGAACCCACGGTCATCATCACCGACTATGAGGTGAATCCGTCGGTCATCCTCCCGGGCGAGATGGGAACCATCACGATCACGCTGAAGAACACCGCGGAATCGGCGACGCAATCTGCATCGGATACGTTCGATACGGGTACAAAGAGTTATACTACCACGACGAGCACCGACATCAGCGCGAAAGTTGAGAGTGCGACCCTCGTCGGAAAAGGGGTAGAGGTCGTACGTGGGTCCTTCCAGGATATCGGATCGATCGGGCCAGGCCAGAGTCTCTCCCTCACCTTCCTGATCCGGGCTCCGTCCAGCGACGGCATTTACTTCCCGGAAGCCTGGATCAGCGCTTCGGGCGGCACAAACGTGAGGTACCCTATTCCGGTGAACGTCAACAGCGCCATCCCGCTTCCGAAGAATCCCGCCATCGTCGTCGAGAAGTCGGCCCCCAACAACGTGAACCCCGGCGACGACTTCTTCGTGAACCTGACGATCACCAACGCTGGAGAGATCCGGGCAAACAACATCGACCTCTCGTTTCGCCCGAACACCTCCTCGATCGCTCTCAAGAGCCCGAGCACGCACCACCTCGCCAGGCTCGACCCCGGAGAATCGCAGGTTCTCAACCTCTCCTTCGCATCGGACCGGAACGCTCCGCTCGGTCTTGCGGTCGTCTCGATCCCGATCGGCTACGTCCGGGCCGACGGCTCCCGTTTCGAGCAGACTGAGCAGGCGAGCATAAACCTGCAGGGCGAGGCCGAATTGAGCATCTCGGCCATTTCGACGGACCCGGCCCCGATTACGCCCGGCGAGCCTTTCAGCCTGATCGTGAGGATCGAGAACACCGGCACCGACGATGCGACCGCCCTCAAGGCCCGTATCGACGCTTCCCTTTCCGGCTCGAAAGAGGCTTTCGTGGGTAAAATAAAGCCCGGGAGCGATGCACCCGCGGTATTCACCCTGACGGCGGAGGGGATCGGCGATATCCCCGTCACCGTCAATCTGTCGTACGAGGACCGTTACGGTCCGCATACCGAGAGCGAAGAGGTGACCCTCGTGGTGAACCAGCCCTCCGGTTCAGGGACCGTCCTCGCCGCTCTCGGCCTCCTGACACTCGCCGCGGCGCTGACCTACTGGTACCTACGGGTCCATAAGAGGGCGGATCATGCGTAGCGGCGGGTACGGGGTCTCGCTCTACCTTGCCGTCCGGGCGATCCGTCGCGGAAATCGCGGAACTCTCGCCCTCACGATCCTGGTCATCGCCCTCGTCGTGGTTCTGATAAACTTTCTCACCATGATCATCGGTGGGGTCGTGGAGGTGTACGACCGGCAGATGATCGACTTTCAGTACGGCCATCTCACGATCGAGCCGAGGGAGAAGGAACTCTACATCGACGATTCGGACGACCTCGTCGACCGGTTGAAGAGAGTCCCGGGCGTTACCGGCGTCTCGTCCCGCGTCAGCGCCGGCGCGACCATCACCAACACCGGGAACGGGAAGTTTCAGTCGAAGTCTCTCGCCGCATTCGACCCCGACGATGAGAAGACGGTGACCCGGTACCACCAGATGATCCTGGAAGGGGAGTTCCTCTCCGAGGGGGACACCGACCAGATCCTGATCGGGAGTCTCCTCGCCGGCAGCGACGACGAAGCGGAGGATAAACTTCCTTCGCTTGGCGGCGTCAGGGTGGGCGATCTTCTGGAGGTGGCCTACGGCAACGGGGTCGTGAAGACCTACCGGGTGAAGGGGATCTTTGAGACCTATGGCCTCCTCATCGACTCGGCCGCGTTCGTCACCCGAGAGGAGATGGATGCCGTCATGCAGACCGACGGCAAAGCGACGGAGATCCTGGTCAAGGGCAGCGATATCGGGAACGCAGGGCAGTTGAAGATCACCTGTATGCAGTTTGGGGTCCAGGAGCGGATCAAGACCTGGAGCGAGAAGGGGAAAGGCGTCCTCGGCGACGCAATCGAGAGCTTCAACCTCCTCAACTCCATCATGACCGTGGTCAGCCTGATCGTGGCGAGCGTGGTCGTCTTCATCGTCACCTTCATCAACATCGTCAACCGCAGGAAGCAGATAGGGATCTTGAAGGCTATCGGCATCCAGCGCCGGATCATCGTCGGAAACTACCTTTTTCAGGTGATGTTTCTCTGCACCTGCGGGGCAGCGGTCGGGGTGCTGATGCTCTTTTGCATCGCTCTGGGTCTCGGCGCACACCCGATCCGGTTCCCGATGGGGTTCGTCAGTCCGACCCTGGATCTTTCCAGGGTGGCGGTGAGCATCGCGTGCCTGTACCTCGTCTCGCTGGTCTCCGGCTATATCCCTGCTCGGTACGTTGCGAAGGAAGAGATCCTTTCCGCCATGAGGGGATAGAATGATCGAGGCGCGTGACCTAAGAAAGATCTATCGGATGGGCAGCGTCGAGGTTGCCGCGCTCAAAGGGGTCTCTCTCGCCATAGACGACGGGGAGTTCGTCGGGATCATGGGGCCGAGCGGGAGCGGGAAGTCCACGCTCCTCCACCAGCTCGGCCTCCTCGACACTCCGACCTCGGGGAGCATCGTCATCTCGGGCACCGACGTATCGAGACTGGACGACGAGGGGCGGACGCTCTTCCGGCTCATGCACCTTGGATACGTGTTCCAGGACTATGCGCTGGTGACCGATCTCGATGTACTGGAGAACGTCGCAATCTCCGCAATTGTGCGGGGGAGACCCGTCGACGAGTGCTATGCCGCGGCGCGGGAAGTCCTCGAACGGGTGGGGCTGGGTAGGAGGCTCCACCACCTGATCGGCGAGCTCTCGGGCGGCGAGCAGCAGCGGGTCTCGATCGCCAGGGCGCTCGTGAACACGCCCGCCATTGTCTTTGCGGACGAACCCTGTGCAAACCTCGATACCGAGAACTCGCAGATCGTCTTAGATCTCTTCCAGAGGATAAACCGCGATCTCGGGCAGACGATCGTGATGGTCTCCCACGAGCCCTGGCACATGGACTACTTCGACCGGATCGTCTTCATGAAGGACGGCCTCCTCGATACGGAACGTATGCGGGAGGAGGGTCTCCGGGCAAAACAAAGGATGATTATTGAAAAGGTGGATTGAGGTATATGGAGAGCGACACGCTGCTCGTACGGCAGGCCGTCGAGAAAGATCTCGACACCGTTCTTTTCCTCTATACGCACCTGCACGAACCGACGCACGATGCCGACGATCATGCGTTGAAGATGGCCGGAGAGGACGTCCAGCTCGCGTACGCGGTCGACTGGATCGAGGCGCAGGCGGAGGAGGGGACCGCGGAGCCGTCTGCCGTCCCGACGCAGAGGGCGGCGCCCGGGGGGTCGGTCGTGCTTGCGGCGCTCGCGGTTTTTGTGGCCTATCTCGGCCGGCGGTGATTGGAGAGGGAGGATTCCCCCGCGTACCCAGTTATCGGTCCGTTCGTGCCAGAACTTTCGTTACGCTCCCTCATATATCTCAGGCTCAAGACCTTCCAGAGGATCTACTGTGATCTCATAATCCTCGCTTGACTTCGGTGTATCCGTCTTCGGCCGCACATGCAATGTCCGGTGAACTTTCGCCGAAGAGTACTGCCCGCTCCTGGAATTGTGTTTCCACCAGAACACTTTGCATACTTCCATGCTACCTTCAGGGCGGGCCGATGAACAGTCATTCTCGAACAGAGTGGTTAGAGACTTACGGATAATTTCTGCATCCTCCGGTGAAAATCCCGTTTTTTCTGCAAGTTGACAGTTGATGCTCCCGTAAAACACGTACACCCCGAAGTCAACGCGGTACTTCATACCCATTGTATCCGACGCCTTCTTCGCACCGGGCACACTGTTAACGCTCTTCGTGATCTGCAGAGCCGTCACATCAACGGCATCCACGCTAAACGCCGGATGGATCGAAACCGGGCCCCGGATACCTATGGAAGCGTCATCGCCTTTAAAGGCGAACAACTGGCCGAAGCTCCGGACATCGAGCCACTCACCGCAAGCAATCTCTTTAGCCTTCTCCACATCTTTCTTCTTGATTGCATCAGCCAACGGTTTACAGGCATCCGCCCGCTCCCTCAAACTCTTGAATCCGTCGTCACTGCGATCGTCGGATTTCACAAAAACCGGCTGCTCCATATCCTGCATTCGGTTCCGGATCTTCCGCTTCAGACATACATCTGAGATCTCACCGCACCCGTCATAGTTTTCGCGCGGCCGATTTCCATTCAGCGGATCACCGTTCGGATTGGCATTCTTCACCGACACAACAACTGCGAAATCTATCTTGTTTTCAAGATTCGTCATAATTATAACCCTCCATCGTCCTTCTTACTCTCTGCCTTCCTCGCTTTCATCATCTTGTATTCCACCTCAAACTGATTCAGCTGACTCTGATACCCAAGAAGATACGTAGGACCAAGCGGCTCGCCGGTAAACCCGCCGGAACTCTGCAATGCATCCATCACAGAATTCATGCCTGCTTCACATCGGTTTCCGAAAAACTCCGGTCCTTTAGTCCTGAACCTGCTTAAATACGGGAGAAGTTTCTGATACAACTGATCCCATGTTTTATCAGGGCGTTTTCTGAATTGCAGCATAAAGCGTTCCGCATTTGTCTGTCGTGCTTCAGTCCCACCTAGATATAGCGAATACTCCTCAATCTTTCTTGCATAGGCCAGCAGCCGGCCGAACAGATAACTGCGGTCAGTATTCAGTGAATCTAATTCCACACTCCATACCTCCCTATACTCTTCCAAACTCGTTCGATCGTTCATACTGTCGTTGTAATACTTCCGGATTAACGCACAGGCGACTCCGAGAGTTCGGTTGAACTCCCACTTCTCCATCGCAAACGGACGTGAGGCGCGCATCGAAGCCGCCTCCACTAGATCCCGTGGCAGGGGCTTCCCGTCAACGATACAGGGAAGCAACCGCTCCACCGTTGCTTTTTTGAGTTTATCGTTCAAACTGGAACCATATGCCGCAACCGCAATGTCGACGGGCGACGGAGCACCACGAAACCGGATCCATCTGTTTTTTCCATCATTGTCCCGATAACTCCGAAAAAGCGGATACCAAATGCATGTCGTGTGCCATCGCATAATCCGTTTCAGAAACTTCGATCCTGTCAGTTCGCGGTAAAAGGTGAGAGATAGGCGTCCCTGAAGTCCGTTTGTGGAATCGAGGCCCATGACCGTCACATTGGAACTGTCATTCAGTTCCGCCGAGTAGCCTGCGATCGCCTTATTCAGGCGGGATGCAAACTCCTCCTTGGTGTCGGGGATTGCATCCAGATCATGCACCAGATCGCCCCAGAGATCGACGCCGTCCCCGCAGACCGGCGGGAGTGGTTCATCCTTTGTGCCCCAGGCAACGATCGCCTGATCCCCATTGCGGTATCCCTGCTTTGCAACCAGCCATTTCAAAGCATTCATCGACTTTTGGGAGGCTTCGTAACTCAACGTCACGGCCTGATCATGCGAGGCGAACCTCCCCCTGAACGTAAACCCTGTGTCATCGTTGGAAGAGATGATCTTCGCCCGGTCACCCGCGTTCCGGATCTTTCCCGCGCTCTTGCGGGAGACCGGAACACCCGTCTTCCCGGTAACGTAGCAGGTACCGGTATTCGGAAACATATGCGTGTAATATGCGATGAACCTCTGCCGGACCTCTTCATTCATCCAGACGCGGGAGTCGGGCATACCGGGAATTTCAACACAAAAGCGGACAAATGCATCGGCCGGACGACTTGGCTGCCGGAACAGTAGCGGCTTCTCTTCATCAGAGCCGGTCCACTTCTCCAAAATTTCGCCGGCCTCGGAAAGGTAGAGCACCTTCTCCGAAACCAGGTCGGCTATCATCGTTCTCTTCAGAACATACGACAACACTGCCCGAATCATCGGATGCGAGTACGGAGAGTCGCACCATCGCCGTAGATTGTTTACATATGCATCGAATCCGCTCTCCTTGCCTGGAACATACGTGGAATAGTCCCCCGCCACGTATTGAAGTTTGTCAAACAGTGGATGCGGCTCAAGCCCGCGTGTTCTGTTGGCTGAATCCTCGGTGCAGGGGATGATCGTAACGGCCTCGTTTTCGTCGTTGTTTCTGTCCAACGCCCGTGCCGACCGGAAATTGCCGTCTGCGTCAAGGACGATCTCGATCTGGGCATACTGCGTTGTGTGTCCGATCGGGAGCAGACTTTTCTCCGTGTCCGCCTTCAACACGCCAGCACTGCAATTGTCGTACGTCTCGCAGAGTCGGGAAACCCAGGTCATTGCATCCCCTCCCCGGCAAGACCAAGATTTTCACCCGGAATGAACGTTTTCGGGCGCTGAGACTTGATCTCGCGGATGACCGGGCACTCCTCCGGGCGGACGAACTCAACGATGCCGTGCCGCATCACCGGGTACCACATGCGGGCGGAGAGTTTTCCATCCCCACTCTCATCCGGATAGGTGAACCCATGAAACATCAGTCCAAACGCAAGTTCGGAGCAGTCGTCATAGGCGCCTTCACCCTCTCCCCATGTACAGGGTTCGACATACCCCTGACACTCGCGCGTTCCGAGAAAGACGTCGCGTCTTCCGCCCCGGGCGATCATCCGCGTTGCCATGGCGTAATGCTTGTTTTCATTCCGGTCGCACGCAAGTTCGGATCGGTGCTGGTTCCACTCAAAGTGGGCCTTCACCTGATACTCCACATTCGCGAGGTAGGTGTAGATAGAGAGATCGTTTCCACCCTGATACTTGATCGGGCGGATACCCTTCGACTGGGTCTGAATCATCTTCATCACCCTGACGGAGTCGATCACCCACATGATGGTAGGTTTCCAGTAGACGCTTTCCAGAATCCCTTTCAGCGCCTGGTACGTGGGAATCTGGTAACTGAACTTTTCGCCGCCGATCCGGGTCAGCGGATCGGTGAACAGAGCGAACTTTCCGAAAACCCGGAATTCTACGCTGTTTGGATACTCCACGTTCTTTTGCCGCCCTCCTCTTTTCTTTAGAATAAAACGGGCTCATTATCTGTTAGCGGGGTGATCCCGTATTCACGAGAGTAGTAAATATCGGCAAGTGCTAGAACGCCGGTATCCCCGATCGGATATATCCCGTTATCGAGTGATTGAACTTCATTTTTAAAAAGGTTTACCGAATATTGTTGCGCCTCCTTCAACAGTTCTACTGTTGCAGGGAGATGAGGCGTTTTCGCCAGTTCCTCGATGATCTCCTTGCCCCTTCCAAACGGCACGAGAACGCTTACCGTATCTTGATCGATAACCGCAAATTGACTCCCGCTTGAGGCAAATGCCTGGCAGAACGGATAACCGGGACGGTGCCCGAAGCGGTTCGCATATGCCGTCACTCCGGTTCTATTCAGAGAAAGGAGATCGAAAAGCGTGACATCGGTTACAAATCCCGAGTTTTTCCGAGAAACGGGATATTGCATCTCCCTTTTTTGTACCTCGTAGTGATAGAGATAATACCTTGCCAGCGCCTTCGGCGAGAGGAGATCATGGTCGAACTGTGCAGGGTTCTCTGCATATTCACGCAGAACCCGTTCTGTGTGCAGCTGACCCTTTCTAATTTCAGGCAAACGAGAAAGGTTTTCCTCGGAACTGTTGACGATGAATACGTCACGGCACGCATCCTCGCCGTGCCGGTTGCACCTGCCGGCCGCCTGGGCGATGCTGTCGAGCCCTGCAAGGGAGCGGATCACACAGTTAAACGAGATGTCGATACCTGCTTCGATGAGTTGAGTGCTGACGCAGATCACGGGTTTTCGAGCTTTGAGATTCTCATTTAACTGTCCAAGTTTTACCCTGCGGTGTGCCGGACAGAGTGCAGTACTCAAGTAGTGGAGGGAGCAGGTAGGATACCGGCGCTTGAGCGCGGCATACAGGTTCCTTGCCGCCTTTTTGGTATTCATAACAACCAGGATACTTGTATTGGCCTGCCGCTTCTCAAGGACAGAATCCGCAAGCGCCGATGCCGAGTAGCCACCGGGAATCCGGGCATCGCAGATGGTTGTTCGCCGGAACTTCCCGAATATCTCTTCATAATCCGGAACAAGATTCTCTGGTGGGGAGCATCTGACGGGCACCCCGACGTTTGAACCGGGCTGAGTTGCGGTACAGAGAATGATTGTTGCGTCGCAGACCTCGGCAAGAAAATTCAGCGCGGCGTTGAACATGTCGAGGCACTTGATCGGGATTGTCTGGACTTCGTCGAGGATGATGATGCTGTTTGCAAGGTTGTGCATCCGCCGGACCGATTGGGTCTTCCCGAGGAACAGCGTGTTCAGGAGCTGCACCGTCGTCGTCAGGATGATCGGCACATCCCACCGTTCGGTGAGCAGACTGTGCCGGTCCCCTTCGTCGGGCTCGGCAAGGCCGGTGTCTTCGGGCTCCTGGATCAGGTTGGAATGGTGTTCGAGGATGACTCGGTCCTTTTTGAGACTTTCGCGGATCACGTCCGCATTCTGGTCGATGATGGTGGTGAACGGGATTGCATAGATGATCCTGTGTTTTTTGTGGAGGATTGCATGTTGGAGAGCGTAACGGAGACTTGCAAGCGTTTTCCCTCCGCCGGTCGGGACACAGAGCCGGTAGATGCCTCCGGGATACGCCGCAGCCTGCCTGCAGGTCTCCGAGATCTCCGCGCGGAGACGATCGATCTCCCGATCTTTTCGCATCTCCGTGCTGAGGTATTGTTCGAGGTTGTCTGCAAGTTCTTGCCAGGTTGTTTCGAGTTCATAGTCTGGATCCCGCGTCGGCAACCCGGCATCAAAACAGTAAGTATCGTATCGATCGGCGTCGATGACGCAACTGAGGAAATACCGGGCAAATAGAGCGAAATAGAGTGGTTTTTCTTGGTTGATGTCCTGTCGCTGGAGGATCGGCTCGATAATCTGCCTTGTCTCCCCAGCAGCTTTGTGGAAGAGAACATCCAAGTCCTCTGCTGTGGTGCACTCGACTCCAAAATTGGTTATGCTCTCGTCGTACCCAATGTCTTTGTCAGGGTACAGACGGGAGTGGAACCGATCCAGTCCGTTGGTGTCGATACAGTCGATGAGACCGCTGTGGTGGGAGCAGACAGCAAGAGAGATCAGCTGAGCCGTACAGACCTGATAGACATCCGCACATTTTCCGTACTTTTCAAAGATGTATCTGGCTCCTGCAGAAGAATGATTGATTTTTCCCCGTAGATGTCTATCGCCTGAGAGGAGATATGCCTGAAATTCCTGTTTTGCTTTTCCTGCATCATGGATCAAACCACAGAGTTCTGCAAGATGAGGGCATCCGATCGCCTCACCATAGGTTTTACAGAGGGTTGAGACGGTTGAACCATGTTCCAGCAGTGTTTGTTCTCTATTGGTTTTAGAATCGTAGTGAGCAAGATGCATGGACGGTCATCTTCGTTGATAGGTTCTTATAATCCGACTTATAATAATGTTTCATCGGATCGCGATCCCCTATGAATCCCGACGACTATCTCATGCTCAGCGGCATCCAGCATTTTGCATTCTGTAGACGCCAGTGGGCGCTTATCCATATCGAGCAGGTGTGGAAGGAGAACGTGCTTACCTTCGGCGGCAGGCAGATGCACAGAAATGCGGATGATCCTTTCTTCACGGAGAGCCGGGGCGATGTGCTGCTCTCTCGGAGCGTGCCTCTGGTCTCCCACACGCTAAGGGTGTATGGGATTGCAGATGTGGTGGAGTATCATCGTTCAGATACAGGGGTTGCGATTGCCGGGCGGGAGGGGAGCTGGACCGTCGTGCCGGTGGAATACAAGGCCGGGAGGCGGAAGCCGGACGACCGCGACGAGGTACAACTGTGTGCTCAGGCAATCTGCCTCGAGGAGATGTACCGAACGAGAATTGAACGCGGGTATCTGTATTACGGCAAAACCAGACGGCGGACGGAGGTCATCCTTGACGATGAACTTCGAAACCGGGTGGCGGAGTTAGTCGCCGGGATGTATGCGCTTTACGATGCGGGCATCACTCCTCCGGCAGAGCTGCTGCCGCACTGCAAAAACTGCTCTCTTGTCGATCTCTGCATGCCGGCCGTCTCATCCCGCAGGCGATCGGTGGATCGCTACCTTACCGTCTGCATTGGAAAGGATGAAACATGAGAAAACTCCTGAATGTTCTGTATGTCACCAACCCTGACTCCTACCTCACAAAAGACGGAGAAAATATTGTTGTTTCTGTTGAACGGAAGGAGGTGGGGCGGATCCCTATTCACAATCTGGAGGAAGTCATCTGTTTTGGGTTTATGGGGGCAAGTCCGGGCGTTATGGAGTTATGTACATCCCGCAACGTGGGCCTTGCATTTGTGTCGCCGTACGGGAAATTCCTCGGACGGGTTTCTGGTCGTGTGTCCGGAAACGTGCTGCTCCGCAAGCGGCAGTATCTTCTTTCGGATGATGAGGTGGCCGCAGCCCGGATTGCGCTGAACTGTGTGCTCGGAAAGATGTTGAACTGCCGGAATGTTCTCCTGCGGTTTGGCCGTGATTATCCTGAAAAGGTATCTCCTGTATTTTCAGAGCGTCTTCAGCGGCTAACGGAGGGTATTCGCCAGCTGAGGGAGTCACCACCTGATACACTGAATGAACTCCGGGGCCGCGAAGGGATTCTGTCGAAGTGTTACTTTGACTGTTTCGACGATCTGATCCTGTCGCAGGACTCTGCTTTTGCGTTCGAGTTCAGGAGCAGGAGGCCTCCGCTGAACCGGGTGAATGCTTTATTGTCGTTTATCTATACTCTGATCGCGGTGGATTGTGCTTCGGCTCTTGAGTCGGTGGGGCTGGATCCGCAGGTGGGGTTTCTGCACCGTGCTCGACCGGGACGAATGAGCCTTGCACTGGACCTGATGGAAGAATTCCGGCCGTATCTCGGAGACCGGTTTGTGTTGAGTTTGATCAATAATCGGGTTATTGCAGCAGATGATTTCCTGGTGAAGGAGAACGGGGCGGCGATCATGACGGACGCAGGGCGGAAGGCTGTTCTTGCGGCATGGCAGCGACGGAAGACGGAAGAGGTTACGCACGGGTACCTGGATGAGCGGATCTCAATCGGCCTTCTGCCGTATGCGCAGGCGATGTTGCTTGCCCGGCACCTGCGGGGAGATATCGATGGGTATCCGCCATTTGTGGTGAGGTGAGCGTGGTGTTTGTTCTGGTGACGTACGACGTGAATACCGAGAGCCCGGAAGGGCGACGCAGATTGCGCACGGTCGCGAGGATCTGCATGAATTACGGGACGCGCGTGCAGAATTCGGTCTTTGAGTGTGTGGTCGATTCTGTTCAACTGATGGAGATGAAGGTTCGGATCGGAGATGTCATCGAGCCTGAGATTGACAGCGTACGGTATTATAATCTGGGGAAGCACGGTCGGGACCATGTGGAGCATGTGGGGGCAAAGCCCGGACTGAATGTTGAGGATGTGTTGATCTTGTAGGATGATCAGATGTCAAGAGAGGGGTGCGAAGGTGAAGTGCCCATGTTCTCCCAGGGAGGTTCGCGATCCAGCAAATATTAACTGTTTGATCATATGGGGCAGTTTTCTCGTACTTCTGAGACGTATTACGGCGTGACACGGGTGATTAGTCGCATGAAGCGCTGTGTCTTTTGTTCAAGGGTGTTTTATGCGGTATCTTTCTTCCGTCTTGGATATGGGGACAATTACTGCAGCGAAAGGCAAAGTAAGATATTTGTTCTCCGATATATAGCATAGAGTCGTGCCTCACGTAGGCACGTGGATTGAAATACAGTAACACGAATCAACATAATCGTAACACCCGTCGTGCCTCACGTAGGCACGTGGATTGAAATATGTCCCGTATCCAAAGGAGTACTGAAGTCTACGTCGTGCCTCACGTAGGCACGTGGATTGAAATCCAGGACCATCCAAAAGCATCAATTAAAACAAAGTCGTGCCTCACGTAGGCACGTGGATTGAAATGCAAAGAAGTAGGAAAATCCTTCAAGCGTAATGAGTCGTGCCTCACGTAGGCACGTGGATTGAAATATCCTGTGCATTGAGCACTGTTACATAACAACCGTGTCGTGCCTCACGTAGGCACGTGGATTGAAATATCGAAGTATACCTTTTTTCCACAATAAAAATGTCGTGCCTCACGTAGGCACGTGGATTGAAATTAAACCGTTACTACCCACAGCATTATATGTTTCAGGTCGTGCCTCACGTAGGCACGTGGATTGAAATATCGCTGGTACGTATGAGATTATTGAAATGGAAAGTCGTGCCTCACGTAGGCACGTGGATTGAAATTCATACTCATAATATTTGTTAGTCTTTTCAATGTCGTGCCTCACGTAGGCACGTGGATTGAAATCAGGTCGACGGCCACCAGATCCGGGGCTACGAAGGTCGTGCCTCACGTAGGCACGTGGATTGAAATACGACCTCGTAGCGACCCCCGGAAGGGTGAGTGGTCGTGCCTCACGTAGGCACGTGGATTGAAATCAAGAGATGCTCTGTATGTGGAAAGGTGCAAAAGTCGTGCCTCACGTAGGCACGTGGATTGAAATGCGCCCCGGTCGCTCCAGATCATCCGCCATACGTCGTGCCTCACGTAGGCACGTGGATTGAAATATGACAGGGTTCCTCACCGGCGTCGTGGTAACCGTCGTGCCTCACGTAGGCACGTGGATTGAAATATCGAGCGGGATCTCGTTGATCCCGAGCGTGGTGTCGTGCCTCACGTAGGCACGTGGATTGAAATCCCCGCCATCAAGTGCATGGTAGAGGAGAGATAGTCGTGCCTCACGTAGGCACGTGGATTGAAATGAGGTCGGGGCACCCCACGCAATCGCTGACGGGTCGTGCCTCACGTAGGCACGTGGATTGAAATCCGGGGGACTCCATCCTTGCCGGCCTTGACGGGTCGTGCCTCACGTAGGCACGTGGATTGAAATCCGCACCTCGTCGCCATCGAGGACGAGGATCATTGTCGTGCCTCACGTAGGCACGTGGATTGAAATCCTAATAGCTGCGCGGCGTGGGTCTATGCACTCGTCGTGCCTCACGTAGGCACGTGGATTGAAATCCGAGAACGCTGTCATAGAGATAATGCTGCCCGGTCGTGCCTCACGTAGGCACGTGGATTGAAATAACATCGACGGGCTGCCGGTGGTGCTCGTGCTCGTCGTGCCTCACGTAGGCACGTGGATTGAAATACAGCCGGGTTCCTGCTCGGGGTCGTCACGACGGTCGTGCCTCACGTAGGCACGTGGATTGAAATATGGCCCCCGCGGGTGCCCGTGAGCAGGCCCCGTCGTGCCTCACGTAGGCACGTGGATTGAAATCCAGCAAATCCAGTGCATCGAGCCCGGTGACTTGTCGTGCCTCACGTAGGCACGTGGATTGAAATCGTGACCTTCGCGATCTTGCATCCGTCCTCGTCGTCGTGCCTCACGTAGGCACGTGGATTGAAATGCGGCGGCGGCGATCGAGGCTCCGGCTGCAGTGTCGTGCCTCACGTAGGCACGTGGATTGAAATGACAGCGCGTCGGTGATCGTGACCCATTTCTCCGTCGTGCCTCACGTAGGCACGTGGATTGAAATTTGCCGCACCGACTGAGCCGGAAGACCTTGCAAGTCGTGCCTCACGTAGGCACGTGGATTGAAATCTTATACTCCAGCCTGCTTTAAAATGAAAATGGTCGTGCCTCACGTAGGCACGTGGATTGAAATTCCGCGAAGTAGTAGTCGGCGATATCCTTGATGTCGTGCCTCACGTAGGCACGTGGATTGAAATGTTCTGGATCAACCAGCCCTGTAGCATGAACCGGTCGTGCCTCACGTAGGCACGTGGATTGAAATTCTACATCCTCGGAAACAGTCTCCTCCTCTGCAGGTCGTGCCTCACGTAGGCACGTGGATTGAAATATGGCCGAGCTCGACACGGTCCGCAAGGCCACGTCGTGCCTCACGTAGGCACGTGGATTGAAATGCCCGGGCCGTGTAGTGCTTGGTCCAGATCTCCGTCGTGCCTCACGTAGGCACG
>NZ_DANC01000020.1:65028-65297 GCF_002499755.1 Methanoculleus sp. UBA291
CGTAGGCACGTGGATTGAAATCTGCCGACGACCGCCGGCCCGAACGGCGCGATCGTCGTGCCTCACGTAGGCACGTGGATTGAAATCCTCGGGGTCGTGGCGATCGACCTGGTGAGCGGTCGTGCCTCACGTAGGCACGTGGATTGAAATGACAGCCACGCGGCGGAGTCGATCGTGGGGGTCGGTCGTGCCTCACGTAGGCACGTGGATTGAAATTCTTCTCGCCGGCGGCCGCGACCGCAGCGGCCCGTCGTGCCTCACGTAGGCAC
>NZ_DANC01000020.1:65462-130007 GCF_002499755.1 Methanoculleus sp. UBA291
GTAGGCACGTGGATTGAAATAATCGATTTTGCCAGAGAGAGAGAGAGAGAGAACGTAGTCGTGCCTCACGTAGGCACGTGGATTGAAATAAACCACGGGAGGCGATACCTGGTAAACTGCCGTCGTGCCTCACGTAGGCACGTGGATTGAAAATGTGTCGTTGATCGTGCAGCGGACTCCATATTTAGTCGTGCCTCACGTAGGCACGTGGATTGAAAATTCTTCGCCGCGAACGTGAACGGCGCTTTGAAGTCGTGCCTCACGTAGGCACTGAATATTGGACTCGACCAACTTGGACAGTCTCTTGCATATGCATATCGACTTCACCCCCTCCTAGGGAATCTATAAATCCACCGTGGGCAACCCTGCACGTCGGCAGAACGCGCCCCACCATAAATCATCCTCATTCACATGATGTTCCTAACGGCCGACAGTGTAGGCACCGTTATTCTCATAAACTCCCTTAAATCCTGTGGGACAGGGATAGCTGTTCCGAATGAGAACGGATCGCCGTGAAAAAAAAAGGTTTTCCGGGGGGATATCCCTCGGAAAGTTTTTTATTGGTATTCCAGCGGCTGGACGTCCTTCGGGAGCCTGTCCTTGAAGTGCTGCTGCACCTTCCCGTAACACTGCCGCAGCCGCTCGTTCATCGTCGCGTGCACCTTCTCCCGTGCCTTCTCGAAGTGCGACTGGTTCACGAAGACGGCATCTTCCCGCATGACGAGCATGGCCGCCTCCCGGCAGAGCGCTTCGAGGTCCGAGCCGACGAACCCCTCGATATCGGTCGCCAACCTTCTTGATGAGCCGGTCCCGTGAGGGGTCGTCAAGGGTCAGGTCCTGCCGGGTGAGGAGGTCGACGATCTCTTTCCCCGGCTGTCCGGGTCCGGCTCTCCGATGTGGACGAGCCGGTCGAACCTGCCGAGCCGACCCCCAGGTGTGATGCGTCCGTCTGCGAAACCTTTTCGTTATGAAATGCTCTCCGGTCGGGAGATACAGCCTGCTTCCAGACCCGGCCGGGAGCCCTGACACGGGAATGCCATGTCCTTCCAGGGCCATCCTTTTTTTAAGCGGGGGCTCTGCCAGATTTTGAATCGGGAAAACAACGTTGCGGCAGCACATTTATACTGTCATCTATATATATTTAAATAATATAATTAGAGAGATAATAGATATTATCCGGATCTATACTGGATAAGATGGAGCGATTCTGGGAAAAACCGACATTTCGGTTTTTCCCGGCCATCGGAGGCCTGACAACGTCTCCGCTGCATACAAAGGATTGACGGGCAGGCCGGATAAAAGCCCGCCCGGAGAAGAGCCATGACAAATTGGATGAAGAAACTTGCCTTGCATTACGAGCAGACACGGCGCAGGCATCCTCACGAAAACCTTATGATCCTCTTCGATATCGACGGAACCATCCTCGATATGCGCTTCATGATCCTGCAAGTCCTCAAGTCCTACGACACTCACCACGCGACGGATTTTTTCTCGTCGCTCACGCTGGACGGCATCACGGTCCACGAAAACCAGATCGAAACACTCCTTGAAATGCTGCAGATCCCGAAAAAACATCATGATTCCATCCTTGCCTGGTATCGTGCCAACCGCTGGTCGTCGGATGCAATCCTGGGATCACACCAGCCGTTCACCGGGGTTATGGAGGTTATTCGCTGGTTCCAGCTTCAGCCAGACACCTTTGTAGGTCTCAATACCGGGCGCCCTGAGGATATCAGAGACGACACACTCTGCTCGCTTAATGCTCTCGGCAGGGAGTACAAAACCCGGTTCAGAAGCGATCTTCTCCACATGAACCCGTACGGCTGGGAGCAGCAGGTCACAAACTGCAAGGCGGCGGGTGTCGACTTCTTCCGGAATATCGGGTATCATGTCTTCGCCGTCGTCGACAATGAGCCCGACAACCTGGATGCGATCGCACGCCGGGACCCGGGGCAGGAGATCCTGCTCCTCCATGCGGACACGATCTTCGAATCCGCGAGGAGAGTGCTGCCTGCAGGGTCGGTGAGTGGGAGACGCTACGACCTGACCGACCTGATCCCGGAACGTGCGCTTCCCCGCCATATCCAGTTCGTCTGGCACGGTGTCAACGACGAGTATAACCTGCGCCAGTTTCTGGCTTCCAACGTCCGGTGGGCGGAACTCGATGTCAGGATGGACCCCGACGGCGACGATATCATTCTCAGACACGACTCATTCGCCGAAACGCCCCTCGACGAAGAGGAAGAACTCGTTTACCTGCGCGACGTGCTCGAACCAATCCGCGCTCACGGCAAATCGGTCAAGCTCGACTTCAAAGAAGACGGGGCGCTGGTAGACCAGGCGCTCGACCTCGTTAAGATCCATGCTTTTGAGGATGCCCGCCTCTGGTTCAACGGAAACGCCGATCTGCTCGGGGAGGACGGGTTTGCAGTCCTGCACCGGGCGCACCCGTCGGCAATCTTCCAGTGCCCCGTCGATCATCTCACCCATCTGATTCCCCTCGACCCCGGGACGGTCGCAGACGAGCTCGATAGGTTCTGCTCCTGGGGAATCACGCGTTTCTCGGTCCGGTGGGAGAGGGAGCGGTTAAAAGAGGTGATCGACTGGATGGATACGGCGGGCCATGAGATGAACATCTATAACGTTCCCGATCTCGAGGCATTTCTCAAGACAGTTCTCCTGATGCCCCGTTCGATCACCGCGGATTTCAACTTCCCGAAGTGGCACTACTTCGGCAGGGGTTCCGGCCAGCGCCACCAGCATTACGAGTATTCGGTGACGAAAGGCCCATTGATGATCTAACCCCGGGAAGCCGTACTTCCCACTACCGTTTTTCCGGTGCTTCCGGCCGGTTTGCATCGCCGGCGCAGTGCGGTCTCACCGTTCCATATCATCCCCCTTCGCCCTGGCATCTGCAGGTATGCGGGTGGAGCTGCCCTGCCCGGTGCCCTCGTCTCCGGACGTAAACCCTGTAACAACGAAATCCGGCCGCCGCGTCTGCCGGGTAGAGTAGTCTTGCCTGCGGGACTCTGTATTTACTATAGGCATAAGGTTGATATTTACGGGTATATATTGTACGGAAAATATATTATACGGAAAATGTGGGGGTATCACATGTGAGGAAGATCAGGATTGCAATCGTCGGCGTCGGGAACTGCGCGAGTTCACTCATCCAGGGCATCGAGTACTATAAAGGAAAGCAGAGTGGCGATGCCGTCGGGCTGATGCATTGGGAAGTCGGGGGCTATCGCCCGACCGATATCGATGTCGTCGCTGCCTTCGACATCGACAGGCGCAAGGTTGGAAGAGATCTGTCGGAGGCGATATTCGCTCCCCCGAACTGTACGACAACCTTCTGCGATGCCGTCCTCCGCAAGAACGTACCCGTGAAGATGGGGAAGGTCCTTGACGGTTTCTCCGACCATATGCGGGGTTACAAGGAAGCGTGCAGGTTTGTCATCGCCGACGAGACCGAGGCCACGAAAGAGGAGATTGTCCGGGACCTTGAAGATTCGGGAGCCGAAATCCTGGTAAATTACCTCCCGGTCGGCTCCGAAGAGGCCGTGAAGTTCTATGCCGACTGCGCCCTGGAGGCAGGTATCGGTTTCGTCAACAATATGCCGGTTTTCATCGCAAGCAACCCGGCATGGGCAGAGAGGTTCGGAGCAAAAGGCATCCCGATCATCGGAGACGATATCAAGGCCCAGATCGGTGCGACCATCGTGCACCGGGTACTCGCCGATCTCTTCCGGAAACGGGGCGTTCGGCTTGAAAGAACATATCAGCTCAATACTGGAGGAAATACCGATTTTCTCAACATGCTGAACCGGAACCGACTGGAATCGAAGCGCGAATCGAAGACCGAGGCGGTGCAATCCGTGCTGGCCAAACGGCTCGACGAGGACGATATCCACATCGGGCCGAGCGATTACGTCTGCTGGCAGAAAGACAACAAGGTCTGTTTCCTTCGGATGGAGGGAAAACTCTTCGGTGATGTGCCCATGCATCTTGAGATGCGACTTTCGGTGGAAGACTCCCCGAACTCTGCGGGAGTGGCCATCGATGCCATACGGTGCTGCAAACTCGCGCTCGACCGGGGCATCGGGGGCGTTCTCTATTCGCCGTCGGCGTATTTCATGAAGCATCCGCCGCTCCAGGTGCCGGACGACGAAGCGTATCAGCGGACCGAGGAGTTTATCCGTGGAGCACGAGAGTCGTGACGCCTGCGTGCCTGATCATCGCCGCCGGTGCCGGCAGCAGGATCGCGGAGAGGGGCAGCCCCAAACCCCTCATACCCCTCCTCGGCCTTCCGCTTATCGAGCGGGTGATCATGACCGCACGGGGCGCAGGCGCGACGGACTTTTACGTCGTCACCGGATACCAGGGCGACAGGGTCCGTGAGTTTCTCGACACCCTCGCCGCGAGGAGAGACGTAACGATCCATCACATCTTCAACGGCGAATGGGAGGCCGGAAACGGGCTCTCGGTGCTGAAAGCAAAAAAAAATTCCCCCCGGCCGATTTTTTCTCCTGATGGGGGATCATCTCTTCAGCGAATCGATCCTTCAAGGTCTGCAACAGAGGCCGGTCGCCGACGGCGAAGTCGTGCTGGCGGTCGATCCGCACCCCGAATCCAATCGTCTCGTCGATCCGGGCGACGTGACCAGGGTGCTGGCGAACGACGGCCGAATCATCGATATCGGCAAGGGTCTTTTGCGGTATACCGCGTACGATACCGGGATCTTCCTCTGCTCGCACGCCCTCTTCGACGCCCTCGAGGAGAGCATCAGGCGAGGGGACTCTTCGCTCTCCGGGGGGATTCGAGTGCTTGCCGGGATGGGCAGGGCAAAGACGTTCGGCATCAACGGAGATTTCTGGATCGATGTCGATGATGCCGATGCTTACCTCAAGGCAGAGCGGGAGATGCTGGATCGCCTGAAGAAACCGAATGACGGCCCGGTTTCTCGACACCTGAACCGGCCGATCTCGACCAGAATCTCAAAGCGCCTGGTCGCCACCGGAATCACCCCTAACCAGATCTCGATATTCACGTTTGCTCTCGCCCTCCTTGCCGCGGCGTTCTTCATGGCGGGGGGGTATGCCGCCCTTGTTGCAGGCGGCATCCTTGCAGAGTTCTCCTCGATAATCGACGGGTGTGACGGCGAAGTGGCTCGCCTGACCTATGGGGGCACGGCGTTCGGGGGCTGGTTC
Organism: Methanoculleus sp. UBA291; assembly: GCF_002499755.1. Taxonomy (NCBI): domain Archaea; kingdom Methanobacteriati; phylum Methanobacteriota; class Methanomicrobia; order Methanomicrobiales; family Methanomicrobiaceae; genus Methanoculleus; species Methanoculleus sp. UBA291. The sequence goes on from NZ_DANC01000020.1 coordinate 70,673, forward strand.
GACTCGGTCCTCGACCGGTATGCGGACGGTTTCATCATCTTCGGTCTCACCTATACGGTCTTTGCTGCCGGCGAGCCCCTTGCAGCCCTTTCCGTGGGGTTTCTGGCGCTGATCGGAACGTTCCTGAACAGTTACACCGCCGATCGCTACGACGGCCTGATGCAGGGGAATGCATCGGCCGGCAGGCGCAGGTTCCTGCGGATTGGACGCGACGTGCGGATCTTCATCATCCTCATCGGCGCCCTGGCGGCACAACCCCTTGTCGTCCTTGCCGTCCTCGCGTTGCTGATGAACGCCGAGAACATCCGCAGGGTGGTGGTGCTGCATCGTGCCGGATAGAAGACGCGACTCTGCCTTCGCATGCATCCGGGCGGCGGTCAGGGGGTCGCACCTGCCCGAAGATCCGGCGCATGCAAAAGACACGCTCCGGTGGCTGCTCTTCTTATGCCCCGATGCCGACGACGCCCTGCGAATTGCAGCGCTCGGCCACGACATCGAGCGGACGCTTCCGGACGGCAGGGTCTTCTCGGATGGAGTGCCGACTACGACGCATTCAAGCAGGCGCATGCCCGGAGGAGTGCTGCCGTCCCCGCGAAGCTGCTGCACCGCTATGGGTTCGATGCAGCGGATCGTCGCGGATGTCTCATCGCTCAATCACCCGTCATGAGTCGGGGGGCGACCCGGGGGCGGATTCTATCTCTTTCTTCTCCACGGATCTTCCTGCTCCTCTTCCCGGAACACCCGTGAGGAGACGAGACGGCGCTACATGTGGAGGCTTTCGGGTAAGATGCAGCGGATCGTTGCCGATCTCACGTTCGAGGATGCGGCGCTCGATGCGCGGGTGCGGGAGCGTATCGGAGAGGGCGACAGCGGATAGGTTGCCTTCGGTTGAGGAAGTCATAAGAATCCCCGGTGACTCCTGCACACTGGCAGCACGTTCAATCACGGGCTGTCTCACCCGCCCAGGCGTTTGCAGCAGCCGACGGCGCGAGCGCTGTTCTTCGTGCAGATCCCCTCAACATACAGGGGCCGGCAGGGGCACCCCGGGTGGGGCGAATAACTGTAAAAAAGAGGTCTTCGGAGAATAGCCCCGGTATTCCGCTTACTGGTATTCCAGCGGCTGGATCTCCTTCGGCAGCCCGCCCTTGAAATGCTGCTGCACCTTCCCGTAGTACTGCCGCAGCCGCTCGTTCATCGTCGCGTGTACCTTCTCCCGTGCCTTCTCGAAGTGCGACTGGTTCACGAGGGCGGCGTCTTCCCGCATGGCAAGCATGGCCGCCTCCCGGGCGAGCGCTTCGAGGTCCGAGCCGACGAACCCCTCGGTATCGACCGCTATCTGCCGGATAAGCCGGTCTCGTACGGGATCGTCGAGGGTCACGCCCTGCTGGGCGAGGAGGTCGACGATCTTTCTCCGCCGGAGGGAGCGCCGGAGTTCCTCACCCTCGCTCGCCTCCATCGCGGTGCGTTTGGCCCTCACGTCCTCGACGCCCACCCGGCGGTTGGCCCCGATGGCGAGAATCAGGTCTTCGATCCCGTTCTCCGAAAGCCCCTCCGTCATCTCCACCAGGTTTTCGATTGCCGAGCCCTCGATCGGCATGTAACGGGTGTGGATCGCGAGGATCTTCTCCCGGTCTTCCCGGCCGGGCTCGCCGATGTAGACGAGCCGGTCGAACCTCCCGGCCCGCAGCAGCGCCGGATCGACCATGTCCGGCCGGTTCGTCGCGCCCATCACCACCACGCCCCGGAGTTCTTCAAGGCCGTCGATCTCGGTGAGGATCTGGTTTAAGACACTCTCGATCACGTGCGACTCGGTGCCGCCGCCGCGGGCGGTGGCAAGAGCGTCCAGTTCGTCGAAGAAGATGATGGACGGCGCCACCTGCCGGGCCTTCTTGAAGACCTCACGGACCGCCCGCTCGCTCTCCCCGACCCACTTCGAGAGGAGCTGAGGGCCCTTGACCGGCACAAAGTTCGCTCCGCTCTCGCTTGCGACCGCCTTTGCAATGAGCGTCTTTCCGGTTCCCGGAGGGCCGTAGAGGAGAACTCCTTTCGGGGGCTCGATACCCAGGTCCTCGAACCGCTCCCGACGGGTGAGCGGATACTCCACCGCCTCGCGGATGTCCTGTTTTGCCTCATCAAGGCCGCCTATGTCTTCCCAGGTGGTGTGGGGCACCTCAAGGAGGATCTCCCGCATGGCGCTCGGGCCTACGTCGCGGAGGGCGTCGCGGAAGTCCTTGCCCTGGACCTCCATCTTCTCGAGGATCTCCGGCGGGATCTCCTCGGCCTCCAGGTCGATCTCGGGGAGATAGCGCCGCAGCGCCTTGATCGCCGCCTCCCGGGCGAGGGCGGCGAGATCCGCTCCGACAAACCCGTGGGTCTGCTGGGCGATGAGGTTGATGTCGACGTTATCCGCAAGCGGCATGCCGCGGGTGTGAATGTGGAGAACCTGGACCCGGTCGTCCTCCGACGGGACCCCGATCTCGATCTCCCGATCGAACCGTCCGGGACGACGGAGGGCGGGGTCGATGGCGTCGAGCCGGTTCGTGGCCCCGATCACCACGACCTGCCCCCGCTCCTCGAGCCCGTCCATCATCGTGAGGAGCTGGGCCACCACGCGCCGCTCGACCTCTCCGGTCACCTCCTCGCGCCGGGGGGCGATGGAGTCGAGTTCGTCGATGAAGATGATGGCGGGTGCATGCTGCCGGGCGTCCTCGAAGACCTCCCGGAGCCGCTGCTCGCTCTCGCCGTAATACTTCGAGATTACCTCCGGTCCCGCGATCGATATGAAGTGTGCTCCGCTCTCGCTCGCGACCGCCTTTGCAATGAGGGTCTTACCCGTTCCCGGCGGGCCGTAGAGGAGAACCCCCTTCGGGGGCTCGATACCGAGTTTCCGGAAGATCTCGGGATGCCGCATGGGCAGTTCGATCGTCTCGCGGACACGCTGCAGTTCGCCCTTCAGGCCGCCGATGTCCTCGTAACTGATCCTTTTGACGCCCTCGAACCCGGCGGCCGGTTTCTCGGAGAACTCGATCTTCGTGTTCTTGGTGATGATCACGGCATTCTCCGGCTCGACCACCACTGCCTTGAATGCAACGAGCTGGGGCTGCATGAACGGGAGCCCCGCCTGGATCGGCACGGAATCGTTCTTCACGATGGGAAAATCGATCAGTTTGTTGACGACACTGCTGTAGTTGATGGGGAGTTGCTTGGGGAGGTCTTCGGGAGGCGCGAGCACCACCCGTTTCGCCTCGACCTCCTCGTCCAGCGTCTTTATCTTCACCCGGTCCCCGATGCTGGCCCCGGTGTTGAGCCGGGTGAAATTATCGATTCGCACCTTACCCTGGTGCCAGTCGTTCACCATGGCACGCCAGACCTTGGCCACGGTGCGACGCTTCCCCTCGATGGCGACGAGGTCTCCGGGACTGAGCCGAAGCTGCAGCATGGTATCAGGGTCAAGCCGTGCCTTGCCCGCCCCCTGATCCTCCGGATAAGCGCTATCTACTTTCAAGTATATCTCTGGCATTACCTCTAGTTCTTATATTTCGGGGATTTATAAGTACTGGAGATGCATGAACACACTTCTCTTCGACCCGTTCAACGGAGCCGCGGGCGACATGATCATCGGCTCTCTCCTCGATCTGGGAGCCGATGAAGGGCTTGTTCGGGCAGCCATGCGCTCCGTCGTCGGTGAACCGACAATAGAGCGGGTAGACCGTTCAGGGATCCGTGCGGTCCTGGTGAGAGCGCATGCACCGGTCGATCATCGCACTCTTGACGAGGTGCTCGACCGGGTTGCCGGGAGCGACGCTCCCGCCCCGGCACGGGATATGGCCCGGCGGGTCTTTCTCCGGATACACCGGGCCGAGGAGAGCATTCACGGAGAGGGAGCGCACTTCCACGAGGTGGGTGCGGACGACGCCATCGCCGACGTGGTGGGGGCCTGCACCGCCCTGCACTCCCTCGGCGTCGACAACGTCGCCGTTCTCCCGGTCGCCCTCGGCCGGGGGTTTGCGGTCGGTTCACACGGAACCTTCCCCATCCCCGCCCCGGCAACCGTGGCGGTCTTTGCCGGATCGGATCTATCGACCGTTTCCGGCGAGGAGGAGCGGGAACTCTGCACCCCGACGGGCGCCGCCCTCCTCGCCGAGTTCTCGACGGTTCGACCGGAGGACCTCGGTCCGGTGGGCATCCGTGCGGTCGGCTACGGGGCCGGGAGCAGGAACCCGCCGGGAAGACCCAATGTCCTCCGCTCGATGCTCGTTTCGACGGGTGAGCCCGGCACCGGCGACCGGGTCGATATCCTCGAGACGAACGTAGACGACGTCACCGGGGAAGCCCTTGCCTATACCCTCGGCCGTCTGATGGAGGAGGGGGCACGGGACGCAAGCGCCGTCCCCGCGATGATGAAGAAGGGACGGAGCGGCCACCTCGTCCGCGTCGTCTGCCACCCGGACGCGACCAACCGCCTTGTGGGGGTGATGGCCGCGGAGCTCGGGACGCTCGGAATACGGTGCCTGCCGATGGTCCACCGGGCCGTCGCCGAACGGACGGTCGAACCCGTCACGGTGACCCTCCGCGGCCGGGAATGGACGATTGACGTGAAGTGCGGCTGGTCGGGGGGAAAGATCACCTCCTTAAAGGCGGAGTACGAACAGGCGGCGGCGTGCGCACGGGACCTCGGAGTCCCGTTCCGGGAGGTCGCCGGCACCGTCGAGGCGACTGCGCGCCGCCTCTTCAGCGAGCGAGGCGTGCTCGAACCATGAAGCCGGACCGGGTCGGCACGGGGAACGGGGCCCTTGACGACCTGCTCGGGGGCGGGCTCGAGCGGCGGACGGTCACCCAGGTCTACGGGGAGCCTGCGAGCGGCAAGAGCACCTTCTGCCTGATGGCGGCGGTGGCCTCGCTCCGGGCCGGAAACTCGGTCGTCTACATCGATACCGAAGGGTTCTCGGTGGAACGGTTTACGCAGATAGCCGGGGAGAGCGCCGGGGCGTACGCGGACCGGCTCTACCTCTTCGAACCGCTGGACTTCGCTCAGCAGGGGGCGATGATCGCCGATGCGGAAGGGCTGCTTAAAAAGAGGGCCGGCGCCCCCGTCGACCTCATCGTGATGGACTCGGCCACCGCCCTCTACCGGACCGAACTCGACCTCGGCCGGGAGGCGCTCCGGAAACTCTCGCACCACATGATAAAACTCCTCGGGCTTGCGAAGAAGTACGACATCCCGGTCCTGATCACCAATCAGATCTTCATGGACGTGGAACGGGACCGGATCTCCGGCCTCGGGGGGACGGCGCTCGAACACCTCTCGAAGGCCATAATCCGGCTCGAAAAGAGGGACAGTGTCCGGCGGGCCGTGCTCCGGAAGCACCGGTCCCGACCGGAAGGGCTCTCGTTCGATTTCGTGATCACCGGGGACGGGATCAGAAAGGTATAACGCCCGTAAAGACCGTCTCGGCGGGGCCTTCCATCGTGACGGTCTCCCCGAAGCGGATGACGAGCGGACCGCCTTTTGTCTCCACCCGGACCGTCTCCCCGGTTTTGCCGAGATGGCGGGCGACCGCCGCCGACGCGGTGGCGCCGGTGCCGCAGCTCGCGGTCTCGCCCTCGACGCCGCGCTCGAACGTCCGGATTCTGAGCATACCGTTGCCGGCATCCTCGACGAAGTTAACGTTCGCACCTTCCGGGAAGGTGGGATGGTTCCTGATGGCCTGGCCGACGGCGGCGACATCGACGGCGGCGACCTCTTTCACGAAGACGACGGCGTGCGGGACGCCGGTGTTCACGGCATAGACGGTGAAGCCCAGGATCTCTTCCCGGAATTCACCGTCGCCGACGGCGGGGACGGCGCTCCGTTCGAACGCGGGCGTCGGCATGGTGATCGTCGCGGTGAACTCATCGTCCGCGAACCTCATCGTCACCGGGACAATCCCCGCCCCGGTCTCGACCGAGCAGGACTCTTTCACATAGCCGGCGTCGCAGGCGTATTTCGCGAGGCATCGGATGCCGTTCCCGCACATAGAAGCCTCGCTCTCGTCGGGCTGGAAGAGCCGCATCCGGATATCGGCTTTATCGGACGCCTGGAGGAAGAGGACGCCGTCGGCGCCGATGCCGAACCTGCGGTCGCAGTAGAGCGCCGCAAACGACCCCTTCATCTCTTCGGGGATGACCTCGGTCTCGTGCTCGTCGATCAGGATGAAGTCGTTGCCGTTTCCCTGCAGTTTGGTGAATGCGATCTCCATGGATAGTAGCCTCTCTATTGTAGGTATTGGGAGCGGCGGGTGATAAACCGTGGTGCCGGGACCATCCGGTATGGCGTGATATGGGCGATGGACGGCAGAACCCGGCCGAGTACAGGATCGTGCTGTGCATTCCATGGACCGGAGGCAACAGGTGAGGTCAAAGGCAAGAAGGTGAACGGCGACGAGCAGGCCGATCGTCCAGGTTCACAGGAGGTATTTTTCAGCATGGGCGCTTCCGGCAGGAGATTTCTTGATCAGAGGCGAGCCGTCCCGAACCCTCTCACCGCCGCTTCCGGCCGAGGAGGAGCGCCCCCAAGAGAGCAAGGACGGCGGCCGGGAGACCGCATCCCGGAACGGTCCGCGGCAACGGCTTCATTTCCAGGTCGAGTTCGTTCGTCAGGTTCTCGAAGACGACGTCGCGCCGGAGGGGGGAATACCCCTCCTTCTCGACCGTGACGGTCTGCCGGTACCCGGGTGCGCCTTCCGCCCGGTAGCCGCCGTCCGCTCCCGTGGTGGCCGTCACCGCAAGGGGTTCGTCGTCGAGTGTAAGCACCGACTCGAACCGCACCGACGCGCCGGGAATCGGGTTGCCGTCGGGGTCCGTCACCTCGCCCGATACGATGATCGACGGCGGCGGCGGGATGCCGATACTGACGGTCACGTTCACGGTCTTTTCTGCCCGATTCCTGAGGTTATCCCATGCCACGACGGTGATCGTGTTCCCCCCCGGCGGAGACCGGTACGGAGCAGGAGAACGTCGACCGGTTCCCGGACCAGACCTCCTTTTTTCCGCTCAGGACGAACACGTTTCGCACACCGGCAGGAGCGTGGACCTCCCCGGCGACGGTGACGTGAGGCGGTACGACATCGATCCAGACCTCATCGCCATCCTTCGGGGCGGTGATGTCGACGGTGATCGGGTCGGTCTCAGGCGCCGGATTTTCGTTGATGATGGTGAGGATGAGGTTCCCGGCAGTATCGAGGACGAAGATCGTGTTGTCGCGGTAATGAGCCAGGGAATCGTTCGGGAGCTCGTGCACCCAGGTGCAGGGTTTTTCAACGCCGCCGGGGGTGGGAACTTTTGCGGAAAGTTCGTCGTCGATGGAGAGCAGGTGGTTGCCGTTTCTATCGAAGACCAGCGTCTTCCCGTCGGCCGCGTGGACGACGACCGAACCGAACGGTATCCCGAAGGTTCCCTCCGCGGTGGCCTCCAGCTCCGGCTGGAGTGTCAGTCCCCCGGAGACGGCAATCGTCTCGATCGATTGGTTCACCTTCAGGTCGGGGACGACGATGTGATCGACCGCTGTACCTGCCGCCGGGACGACTGCGAGCAGCATCGAGAGGAGCAGGAGAACTCCCCATGCCCCGATGTTCCCGTTCATTCTGTTATCCTCAGGTTCTTTCCTGCGGTGGGCCGTCCGGGGAAGGCGGAACGTCGTATCCGCCGGTTTCGGCGCCCGTAGGGGGATGTCTCCCTCCTTCCATAAATGATTTCCGCCACGGTCATCTCCACGTCGCCCATCCAGCCGGTAATCTGCAATCGTGGGTGGGGAAACATCTTTCACGGCCACGTCGTCAGCACCACGTAGTAGGCGCCTTCGTACTCCATGAGAAAGTCGTAGGTGTCGTGAAGAGCCCTGCTCTCCGCGTACGAGACCTTTGCACCCCCGATGACGCGCTGGTTCCGATCGCCCCACTCCCATGCCGAAGGGTTCCGTTCTTCTCCCCGGATCACTGCGTCGAGCGCGGGATGCCGTTCGAAGTCCTGCTCGGTCAGAGAGACGGCCACGCTCTCCCCCGGCTCCGCCCTCTCCATGACGTAGAGCATCGGCTGCCCGCCCGAATTCTCCATTGCGTGAAGGATGAAGGCGTCGGCGAGCATGAAGCCGAGCACAACGGCGACGATGCCCGCGAGACCGCAGGCGACGATGATCCCCGCCGTTTTGAGCCGGTCCCCGAATTTCATTTTAGCATCTTCTTCCATTTCGGTTACACCTCCCGGCCCGGTCTTAGTGGAGCAGAACGCGAGTGAGATAATACGCACCGTCGTACTCGAGGTATGGCCGGTCCTCCTCCCTTGCATCGATACCAAATGACTCAATAAGGACGAGATATTCGATCCCCGTCATCGGGGCTACACCGGATATCCACACGTCGGGGTTCCTGTTGGCGTCCCGAATCGCGGAGTCAAGCACCGGGTGCTGCTTTAGATCCCGATCGGTCAGGTGGATGACAGACACATTCTCCAGAGGCTCCGGAACCTTCTGGACGACAAGCGCCTGCGGGGGACCGTCGATCCCCGTGATCAGGGCAACAAGGGCGGTATACGCAACTACAACCGTCGTGACGAGGAGGACGACGCCGATGAACGCCAGAACCCCGACAACGAGCAAACGTCTGTTGATTTTCGATTCCATGTGATTTCCTTTACGTTTTCACCAATTCCGTCTGAATGGGGATCAACCCATTTTCATACCGATGGTGCAGATCAACCCTCCCCGACCACTACCACTTCCGGCTCATCCTTCTCCGATCGATCTTCAACTGCACCACCCGATATGCTCAGTTGCGGTAGCCAATAACCATGTTACGCTCATGCAGGCTCCGTCCGCGGCACCTCCGGGTAGTCATGCCGGTTCACCAGGAGAGCATATCCCCCATCGGCGGTCTGGATGACCGAGACGGCACTAGCCGTCAGTTCGAATGTGGTATTCAGTTCGGTATCCCATTCCGGAAGTCCATCGGCATTGAGTTTCATGATGTGAGGAACACCGACCTGGTCGGGGAGGATCAGGAATCGGGATGAGGAACGATACGTAACCGTGCCGGATACATACCCTCCATCGGCCGTTTTAAGGATCGGTGCCGATGCGTTGAGCGTCCGCTCCTCAAGCACGTTCCCCTCCCGGTCGAAGACGACCTCCTCCAGCGTCACGTTGGTGTAGATGACGGTGTACCCGCCCCCCGGCACTTCGCCCATGAAGGCGACGGTGTTGTACTGCGGCAGGCTCCCGAGCGTCGCATTCCGGATCAGATCGCCTGAGGAATTCAGCCGGAGCAGCCACACGTAGGAGCCGTTCCGGTTCGGGAGGGAGGTCATGCCGCCCACCAGGTACCCGCCGTCGGATGTCTGGATGATGGTTTTTACGACGTCCCGATCGGTCCCGTAGGTCTTGCGCCACTCCTCCGTCAGGTTTCGATCCCGTTTAAGCACAAGGAGGTCTTCGCCGTCGGTCCCGGCGGCGACAAATCCACCGTCCGCGGTCCCGACAACCGATTGCAGGGTGCTGTCAGCCCCGACATCGCTCTCCAGGACCTTCCCCGCCGGATCGAGGAGCCGGACCCCGGACTCGCCCGCCGCTACGATGGTGCCCCCGGTCGTCTTGGCGACGGAGGAGACCGGGGACCCCCTACCGGTGGCGTTCCAGACGACCGAGCCGTCGCCGTCGAGTTTGAAGATGCCATAGGATTGGTCCCCGCGCCAGGGCAGGACCTCTCCGCCGACGATATACCCGCCGTCGGCGGTCTGGACGATGCTCGTTGCGCTATCGTCGCCCCCGGTATCGATGACCGTCTGCCACTGCTCCGTCCCCCCGGCGTCGACCTTGAAGACCAAGATGTCGCGGCCCACCCCGTACTCCGGCACAAGGCACCCTGCTGTAAAAACCAGCAGAAGGCAGAGCCCGGCCGCCAGGACACCCGGCCTCTGCAGGCGATGGATTTCATGCCTGCGCCAGGACCCGGAACCGGTCATCCGCTCTGCACCTCCCGCTCCCGGAATGCGGTTACGACTGCGAGCACGGCACCGAATATGACTGAGGATATGAGCACGGCCTCCAGGTAGACCGTAATCAGGCTCATGATGGGAAGGCCAATCTCGGGCAGGGGCAGAGACATCAGGAATCGGGAGACCGGTGAGGGGGCCCCATCCCCGAACGCCGTTGCAAACCCGTAGACCAGAAGCATGGCCGCCGTGATCGCGGACCCGGAGAAAAGGATTACGAAACGGTGCCGATCGGGAAGGCGATTTTGGAGGAGCATGAACGGCGTCAAGACACCCATCAGTATGATCACCAGGTCCAACACCGGTAAAATCGGCCGAATCGGCGGTACGAAAGAGAGAACCGGCACCAGAACGGCCAGAAGCAACCCGCTCAAAATCGGAGCGAATTTGCCGACAACCGGCTGCGTCTTCGCGAGAATGTAGTAGAACGTGAGGGAGAGGAGACCGGCGAAGACAGCCGGGAGAAGCACGATGAGCAGGACAAAGACGATAACAGACGATGCCAGTGGTTCCATGGTTAAATCCTATAAAAGAGGAGGGTGGGCCTCTTCAATCTCTCACGTATTTCACCAGGCCGAGCGTATACTTCGCCGTATCGAGGAGACAATCCTCGGTAATCGATCTGACATCCGGGTCAGTTCTGAACGTGCCCCGGTGATTATACACCAGATAGTAGAGTTCATCATCGTGGTTCTTCGCATACTCAGCAAGTGACTGCGTCGAACTTGATGGATCAGTTATGGTGTAATAATACCAGTTGTCCTGGATGACCGACCAGAAGTTGTACCCCTCTCCACTGCCTTGATCCCAGTTCTCTCCAACATAGTCTTCATACTCAGCGTGGACCCATGGATTCAGAGCCTGTTCAATCTCCATACCGGTATGGAGCGGATTTCCTACATCAGTCAGGAAATGACTTGAATATCCCAGGTTTGTGTATGCATTGTACATCGACGATTGATCGTAGTAATTTCTGGCAGTGTTTGCATAGTTCTCGCATTGTTCTGGAGCGTAACCCGTTCCAAGCACAGGGTCGTAGTAATGATCATAAGAGTGACACACCATCTGAATGAAGGTATCCAACCATTCAAACCCGGTCGGGGGCAAGACCGAAGGCCAGGAGTCAGGATCATCTGCCGCATCGTGAGCATATGTGGCATACGTGGATGAAACACCCCACTTCAGGCAGGAGGTCTCTATGACATCCTGATGACAGGGAGCCGCCCACCACTGGATGCCATTTTCGGCTGAAAACTTATCGTTCAGGTACTCGGCGAGCGCTTCATCGGCCTGAGCAAGGATGGACTTTTCCTCTTCGGTCAAAGTATGTTCACCAGGAGAGACAAAAGCCACCTCCGTTCGACCGTCACGTTGAATCGTAGCCACAGGATACTTTGCCCAGATCTTCCTGAGCCCTTCGGATAGTATCTGTTTTTTCTCATCGGAGATTTGAGTCATCTCTAAATCATTCAGAGCATTTCTCTGTCCCTGCTCATCGGCGGCAAACAGTGCCCAATGAGACGTTGTTTCTTTCACATCTTCATTGATCACAAAATGTAGACCGGATGATGTCTGCCCGTTTGCCGCAACTATAGGGATCGGTTGCTCAACCGGAACCTCAGAGGTTGCTGCTACTGCCGGCACAATCCCCACGCTCACCAGCAGCAGTGCCAGGAGCAGGGAGAATGTCTGCATTCCAGTTTTTCTTTTCATGTGTTTCAACTCCGTTTTCAGTCCCCGGAGGCAGGAGAGGCACACATGTTAAGTACCTGGAATGCATACATCTCATTAGCCTTCGGGGCATGCGGGGTTCTATCATCCAGCCGTCAAGCAGGGATGGAGGGACCCCACGAACTTTTGCAGACGCATCCTCGCGCCTACACCATGACATGGACGCCGATTTATATATAAATTCTGTCCATTTTCTTTACATGTCCGGGGGATATTCCCGAAAATGAAGAGACCGATCTCCCCGTGGGGAAGAAAGGCACCGGAGATAACCCATTTCCCACAGAAAGAACACTGCTTTAGCCCCCTCCAAAACCTAGCGCGCGCTCTTCCTCGTATGGCGCTGAATTCCCGATTTGCTTGTTGAAAAACTCTCCCCTAACAGAAGTACATTCCGTTTATGACTCGTTTTCTGATTTGGTGGGATTCAAACCGTAAAAGTGATCGTACTCGAAGGGGAATTCATTGTTGGCGAAAACATGAAGTCCCCACTCATCGTTGATCCTGATGACTCAAAATGGTTGCTCCTCGATTCGGTTCTTGCCGTAACAACCTCCCGTCGGGCCAGGCAGGAGATGGCCGAACAGGGTATCACTCCGGTCGCGAATACCGGCTCGATCCTCCGGCTCCTGCTCATTGCGATCTTCTTCTCTGTGGAGGTCACCTATGTGGTCGAGGAACTCCGGAACCGTGCTGCCCTCCGACGATTTGCGCGCATCGATCGAGTCCCCTCAGCCGACGAGGTGTATCGGTTCCTCAGCCGAATCGACGAAGCGCGGTTTGTTGCCCGGGTCAATGCACTGCTCCGCATTCTGTGCAGAAAACCGAATCGCCGAACCGCCAGAACGTTCATCATCGACGGTTCGGCCATCACGCTTGACCTGAACATCTTCAAAAAGAGGGTCCGGAAGAAAGACCTCGAAGACAAAGACTACAAATGGGGCTACTCCACAACCAACGGCTATTACCTCGGGTGCAAACTGACATTGGTGATCGAGTATTCCTCGCTGGTTCCGGTGACCTTTTCTCATCCTGCCTAAAAAAGGGATCATCTGAGGAACTACCTTCCATTCGCTTCCAGAAATTCACCTCGTAATGTAATCCATAAGGCCCCGATTGTATTTCGTGCCCTTCGTATACCATCTCTTGTATACGTAGGCTTCAGGTCTTCACAGACATACCGAGCACCACAAATTCTTCATCTGAGATCTGCACAATATCGGCAACGGTATTCACATCTATATGGACCCCTCTGCCATTACCATCAGAACTTCTCCATCGCCGGAAGAGAATTCCAACGTGCCGTTCTGGACCCGATATGTTCTCGTTTCTCTGAAGATCGACTCGATTGTCTCCCGGGATTCTCTCGCCTCTCCGGGATCGTCGCTTTCCGAGATAAGCAGGGATACGGGACCGAACGATATCGATGAGTTGTCTGTGTCATACTGCGCGGCGAACTGGATTCCGCGGATGGTTCCAAAGACGTTGCCATCCGGAGTAAAGTATACCATTTCGAACGTCTCCTCTGGCGACAGGAGGGCGGACCCGTCCGCCGCCCGGTACTGTTGCGGGTACCAGTCGGCTGAGATCAGCGAAAGCGGCATCCGAGTAAACGAGAGGAACGAGTGACCTTTCTCGTCCATGATATCAAGTTGAGTCTCGGTTATCCGATACCCGCGCGCCCGGTTCAGGAGCGAGTAATACCATTCGTACAGGTCGGTTTTCTCGCCCGGTGCCTTGGAGCATTTCTCCACCGACTCGAACTGGATACGATCCTCGTCGGATTCATACGTTCCGCAGTAATCGCTGTCCGCGATGGTTCCCCGGAACTGAGCCTCGTCCGGAAACTGTAAGGAGATCTGTAGGGTGATCAGGTCGGAACCATGGTTTCGAACGGATTCTTCCGTATCGTTCCATGAATACCAGAGAGACCACGCTCTTCCCGAGAGCGATTGCGGCTGGCTTGCGAAAGAGAGGAGCTCCATTCCCGATGCGTCGAACAACCGGAGACGGTCTCCGTCTATCTCGTAGGCCTCCGTTTTCAGGAGCAGTGCCAAGAACGCTTTCTCCTGATTGAGCACCTCTGGAGTCGAGGTCATATTTGTCGATTCGATCTTGCGGATCGTGAGCACGTCGTCGGCAAGGTCGTGCTCTCCGATGAAGAGGTTGCACCCGGAGGAACCACTGACCCACCCGTCACCGGCGAACGCGATGATAACATCTGTTCCCTCGATAACGGGAGCCCCTCCTTCCTCCGTCCAATAGGATGTAAGATACCAGCGTCCAAACAGCGGGGATCGGTCGTCATTCAACGGCAATTGAGTATCGTCCCGGGCCCCTGCAGAATGCATGGAAACGAGAATCCCCAGACAGATGACGAATACGAGCAGTCCCGTGAGGGCGACGCTCACGATCCGCCGTGGGATTCTCCGCATGAGATCGGCCATCATAATAGCATGATACCCCCGGCAGTGACATAGTAGTCGGCCGGCACCGGAACAAATCCCGACGTTGTGCTCGGAACGGTCGTATCCACCGTCGTCGTCCAGATATCCCCCTTGATCAGATGTTTCATGCCCCCGCCGCCCTGGTACTCGAGGCTGAACGAGATCGGGGCCGCATCCTCCGGCGACGGGACGAAGCCGTCGAGAAAGACGACCGTGGTGTAGGTTCCGCTCGAAGCCCGGGTGAACTCGGCGACACTCGCGTTCCCCGGGGTTGAGAGGACCGGCACGAGCAGCCGCGGCTCTTTTTCCGTCTCGGCTTCGCCGAACGGTATAGAGATATCCGACGCGTAACCATCCACCGTCGTGAACACGAGCATCTTTCCATACGGCGTTTCCCGGATCGCCGCCTGCCACCCGACAGGCTGGCGTTCGCCGGCGAGCACTCCCTCAGACAGCGCCGGCTCGCCCTCCGCGTTCGCCGGAACCGGGATCATGACCGTGGCGGTGCCGTTCACGGCAAGACCGGAGAGACCGGTGATCTCGATCACGTAGGAGTTGTTCGGCAGGAGGGTTTCGACGAACGCGGGAAGGAGCAGGAGCAGGAAGATCACCACGACGAAGAGGCAGATTACTACGAGCAGGATAAGTATAGTTCTCCAGTTTTGCTTCTGGTTTACATCCATCTTCTCACCAAAAAAAAGATTTTTTAGTTAATTAGTCGCATAATCGACAAGATCCATGTTATAAATAAGACCCATTTTCAAGAGATCTTGAGTTGCTGACTTGACAAATGGTTCTTCGCCCCATCCCAAGGGATTAGTAGCTATCGACGCTTGGAGGGCAGGATACATCAATGAAGAGTAAAGTGCCAGGCCTCGTGCACTCGAAGCGGGATCGGAAATTACACCTCCGGTATTGGGAGCCGATACAAGAGCCGCTTTAAACCCATACTCAGGATCGGTGAACTTATCCTGCACGTATCCCTCATAAAGCGCATGCGTCGCCAGCTGTACTGGATCGACTGCACCCTGGGTATGCCACGGCATGGACATATCACTCATATAATGCATCGACCAGGACAGGCACCGCCAACCGGATTCACTGTTGATGTTTGACCTCAGTTGGCTTCTTGCCTCATTCGCATAGTACTTGCATTTATCCGGTGCGTTGCTGAAGAACGGGGCCCCGTCTAGATAATGTTCGACTGTCTGCGGAACACCCCAAGTATCAGGGTCCGCTGAGTGCATATTCAATAACCTTGTCTTCGTACTGTCCCAACCTCTTTTCTGCCCTGCAATCTCAGCCAAGGCATTATGAACACCATTCTCATGATAACCGGGATAATAACCGGTCCACATGGGGCTTATCCCATTAGGGGCATCCAGACAGTAGTAGGTAAACACACTGGCGATTACCGATGCCAGCAGTTCCTGCTTTTCTCTCTCTTCCAGCGCTGACGTTCCACCCCAGATCTTCTTCAGTTCTGCGGCGGTCTCCTCAAATTCGCTCTCAGAGTATGTCTCCTCCAACGCTTTGAGCACTATCGCCTGATGAGCAGGCGATAAATGTGCATAATGTTCAAGCGCCGCCTCATCCTGCATGAACGAACGCTCAAGAGTCATCTCTTCTGCGCTCGCTGTCGATATGAGTGCTACACAAAGCAGTACTCCCAGAAGGATCGATATTCTTTCAATCCTGCGTAACTCATTCATGATTGTTCTCCCCGATTCCTTCCCGGAGGCAGGAGAGGCACACATGTTAAGTACCTGGAATGCGTACATCTCATTAGCCTTCGGGCTTGCGGGGCTCTATCATCCAGTCGTCAAGCCGGGATGGGGGGCCCCGCGAACTTTTGCGGACGCATCCTCGCGCCCACACCATGACATGGACGCCGATTTATATATAAATTCTGTCCGTTTTCTTTACACGTCCGGCGGATATTCCCGAAAATGAAGAGACTGATCTCCCCGTGGGGAAGAAAGGCACCGGAGATAACCCATTTCTCACAGAAAAAACACTGCTTTCGATCCCGGAAAGTATGCTCCGGAATGCGCTAAGGAGAGAATCGGACGTCCGGAGTTGATGCACGTCCGCTACCCCGGAGACAGCAATACCGGAATCGATCCGGCATTCGGCGGGATGCACAAAGTTATCCAGGACATTCCGGATCAAAATTCTTTTATGGCCGAGATGAAGCCACACGGGCAGCGAAAAAAGCAGCTGTACCAGGTTGAAGAGCACCGGGGCGGATACGCATACGTATTCGAGGAGGAGGATCTTCAGGGGCACGTTCCAGATGTACAACGGAGTCGGATCGGAAGGTAGCTGCTCCGGATATGGCCCTTGTACAGGCTGAATGGCCGTGGCACATCCGACAGACGGCAGCAGCAGGAGGCAGAAGGCAACCAGAGCGATCCTGACAATCCGTGACCCTGGAACCATGGAATTGCATGAAAACAGTTACAATAAAAAGGTTTGGTTTTAGAAGAAATTTTATATGTACAGTCGAGTTCCTGTTACACTCCCCCCATACACCTTAAGGTTCCAGGATTCAAATGCGGGGTCGGGTACCTCAAAACGAATCTGCTCATCCAGATAAGAACCGTTCATGGTAAGAACCGTACAGGTTCCCATCGGGCCTGGAGATATTCAGTTTTCAAAGAGGAGTCGGGAGTAAACCGGTTCGGATAGACCTGCAGTGCGGATGGATCGGCTGCTACGCTGTAACTGTGAGAATCGGTCTCTCCTTGCGTTATCGTGTAGAATGCACGGATTGCAGACTCACCTGCCTGCGGGAGATCTAACGCGATCCCATTGTTTCCACTTCCGATACTGCCTGCTGAAACCACCGGTATGAGGAGAGCAAAGACGGCCAGGAGTCCGATAAGACCTAGAGGAAGTTTTCGATAAAATATTCTGTCTCATTTCTTTACACATATTATATACCGACGGCATCCGGTAAGCAAAAGACGGGATTTCCCTTTCAACGATCTCCGGGGAGTTAACCCACCCTATTTATCCCTATTCCTCCCGTCGGGCTCCTCGGGGGATACGGTTCGTCGAGCAGGATACGGTAACACCGGAACGCAATTCGAACCGTTAGTGGGCTTATTCTAATCGGATTTGGAGTCTGGTTGCTCTTCTGGGTGACGCCGAGAAACGGCGTGAGCACTCCGGCCCCGAAGACCAGCAGGAGCCAGAGATCCTGCACGGCGCCGTCGATCAGGATTCTGCTCAGCAGAATGAGGACCATCGGGGCGGCACACGGCGCCTTGACGATTGAGAATAGCATGCCCAAAATAAACAATCCGATCAAAGTGCTCGAATACTTCCTTACAGATACCCGAACGTAGTTGTCTGCAGAGATCGGGAGCCTTATCAGCCCAAGCAGGTTCACCCCGGCAACAATCGTGATCAACCCCGCTACGGCGGTAAGATATGGGCTAAACCTGCCAAGCGAGAAACCCGCCAGCAGGACACAGCATCCCATGACGATGTAAGCGGCAACCAGCCCCAGGCCGAATATCAGCGCATTCAGGAGACTGCTTCTCAAACCCTTCCGGACCCGGTGACATACACCAGTATGAACCCGAGTATCGCCATCAGGCAGGGTGAAAAGCCGGAAAAGAGACCCAGAGAATAGGCAAGTGGTATATTCCAGTTAATTGGCGGTAGGCCCTCCTGCACCTCAGCACCGGCAAGGGACTGCTCTATCGCCGCCCTGAGATTCTCTTCAGTGATCTCCTCTTTAGGAATCTTAATGGTGCCATCCACAACCACAGCAGGGACTTCGTGAAATCCATGTTGCTGCAAGCGGTCTAGGCCCTCGGGTGTACCGACATCAGTGTACGTAAGTGAGATGGAATCACCGAGATCATGCTCAAACTCCGACACCAAAGGCTTAAAATGGTCACAGTCGGGAAAACCTTCCAAGTAGTAATACTCAATGACAACAGGAGCCGCGCACGTACAGGAAATTAATCCGGTTAAGAGCAGAACGATGCATGCTGCTACCACGCCAACACGGACGCCCCCTCTTCCACATCGATCTTTCAAGGTATATTCTCCCAAGGAATACCCAACTCAGCGGGCAGAGCCAATAGTTTTATTGTATCCCGGTTTTAGAAGAGATATTCATGGATCTCATTGCAAGACTCAGAAAGAATGCCAACCAATTACCTCCTACATTTCGAACACTTCGCTCCGAAGCGGCCCTGCTAAAATGAAAGATCATAGTAACAACCTGAGATCGAAGATCCACCTATGGAAAAGAATTGCGAGAATCGCACTTGTCATAAGAGTGACGAATAAGGCTCGATCCTTAGATATTCCATGAAATATCAATACGCCGAAATAGGTTACTAGACTGAAACAGAAGAGAAGCAATAAACTTACAAACGGGACCCTTAAAATCAAGATCACCCAGGAAAACAGGATGCAGGGTGACAGGGCATAAATCACCGATTTCATCGTTTTTTCAAATCCCAGGTGTACATCGACAAAAAGCAGGAAAAAATGCTCAACGAGGCTAATTCCCAAGAGTGCGACTGTCCCGCATATTATGCCCTGTATTAAACAGATAAAGATGCCTAGCGCTAGAACCCAAATCTGGTGCAATCCAATCTTGAATTCATTTTCAGGGTAAAACCCCATAATGAGGGGTAATAATATATATATGATCGATGTGACGACAACTAACGCAAAAAAGAATTGAAGATCGTCCCGCAGTGACTTTTCGTTAAGTCGCTGGAAAAACCCTGGGGGACTGGTAGAAGCAGTTCTTAGTAGTATTCTTGTCGACATGGTCTTCCCTGATTATGGAAGTGATCCACAGGCAAATCCTACAGATACCCAGTCTGAGGTATTAGAATCTCCATCGGTTGATCCATATTTATTACAACTGATCCAGGCATCAACCGAATGTTTAGGCGGACTCAACGCGAATACACTCCAGATGGCGTGCGAATCGATGTACCCTGTATACCCGTTATCTCGTGTTGAATGTCCGAATTCGCAACGGTCAAATCCCGGGTCTTGGGAAGTGTACGTATTATCTGATATGCCCAGAATGCCGTTACCATAGTCATAAGTGAATGTTCCTTGGGTGTAAAGAGTTGCTTTGGTCGGGAGTAATGGGTTACCCCTCCAAATCCAATCATCTGTCCTCGTAATTTGGGCTTCGTAGATGGCTCGTATAGCAAATTCCTCTGACTTCAGATCTGAGAGAGGAATCTTACTTAATTCATAGTTAATAGAATAATTACCACTTTGATTGCCTACTGAGCAGGCTTTGCAACTAGTCTCAAAGTATTCTGTCTGTGAACCAACTACAATCGGATCCATCCTGCTTTTGGATACCCCATCTTGATTGTCGAGGATACCGTAAATGCCCCCATCCGTTCCATAATAGAGAACAACTCTTTCTTTTTTCCTTCAAGATACCCAATTATTTCTCCGACGCTCTCTTTTGATTCTGATCTGATAAGCAACTCATCCACTTGAGCCCTTGCTTCATTATATTTTTGCCATTGAGGCCCATCATCTCTAGAAGGGTGCTCTACTCCCAACATAGTATAAATGTTCTTCTCGGCTTCCTGATTTTGAAACAAGAGATTAGTCTTGATTTGTTCTTCTTCACTTGCCACCGCTGGCACCAGCACCACGCTCACCAGCAGCAGTGCCAGGAGCAGGGAGAATGCCTGCATTCCAGTTTTTCTTTTCATGTGTTTCAACCCCTTCTGGTTTACCGGAGGCAGGAGAGGCACACATGTTAAGTACCTGGAATGCGTACATCTCATCAGCCTCCGGGCTTGCGGGGTTCTTCATCCGGGGCGGCAACCGGGGATGGAGGGACCCCACGAACTTTTGCAGACGCATCATCGAGGCGCCCACACAAAGACATGGGCGCCGGTTTATTTATTTTTTCTGTCACATTTCCGGACACATACTCGCGGTATCCTCGAAAATGACCGGAGAGATCACTTCCCCGGGGATGGGAGCAGAGGAGAGAACCAGGTTCATAACGGCGTATCTCAGGACCGGGACGGGGCATTTGTGGGGATCTACCGGTCGGAAGCGGTTGAACGGACCCGCCGACGAACGACGCAAAACCTATCATCCATAACGACCGTACCCTCAATCGATACGAAAACCGGTTGAAACGATGCCGTCCCGGTCCGCGGAGATGCAATGAAAAAAATTACAATTGCCGTCTGGGCGCTCCTCATCTGCCTCGTCCTCGTGCACTACTTCTACACGCCCGAAACGCCCGAGGTCGTCAAAGGAAAGATCAGCACCGCCTCCTATCCCCCCGGGAGCCGGCCCGACCTGACAAACCTCTGGGACACACTGGTACACGAACAGGTGTTCTCCAACGAATCGGCGGTACTTCTTCAGTTGAACCAGTTCGTCGACAAGGATGGGACGGTGCGGTGCACCCAGCTTTACTATGCCGGGAGCGTGGACGGAGAGCAGCACGTTTACGAAGCATACGCCTACCCGAGCGGCGACGTGCTCTACAAAGACCAGAAACTCGATCTTCCCCTGGAAGGGGCGCATCCCCTCGCCATCTGCCGCGAAGTGACCGGGATTGACTATGCCGACCTCACCCGGGAGAAATGCACTATAGCGCTTCAAACGTTCAGGAACGAGGGGGAAAGGAGATATGACGAAACTCAGGGCGGCCTCCGCGTCCTCTCGAACGGCTCGTTCCGCCCCCTTAAGGAAGCGACGTTCCCCGACGGCGCCCGCCGGTACGCGATCGAGATCGTCCCCGGGGCCGTGCAGCCGGAAGAAAATACGACCGCGAGAGAAATACCCGATCGTCTCATCGCCTTCACCGAACGGGATATTGCCCTGGCCGACAGCGTCGTCTACGCGTAATGCTGGCGCTGTCGCACCCTGCATCGGGTTTATTTCCGGGAATCTCCCCGTGAGGAAGTTCTTCTCCAGATAGCGACAAAACAGGACCTTTACGGGCGGTAGAATTGAAGGAAAGCGGCATACGCGGCGCCGCTGACACCACCCTATCGCGGGCAACAGGATGCTCGCTCCCGGTTATTCTGCGTTAAACGCGTACACCTGGGCTCCCTCAACGCTCTTACCATGTACGGTGAATGTCCAGGGCCCGGGTGCAGGATCGCTTATGGTAAGACAGATCCGCACCTTCAGGTTATCGTCGCCGTCGCTGTCGCAGTAATAACCGTACTGGCTCCCGTCCGGCCTGAAGACCCCCAATTCCAGGGAATACTCATCTGAAAACCAGTTCAGGTCGACGGAAAACGAGGATGCACCGGACGGAATGGAATACCCATGATAGTCCGTCTCGCCCTGTGTGATCGTAAAGAATGCACGGGGGGCAGACCCATCTGTCTGGACGAATTCCGACAGCGGTTCCTTGTTTTCGCTTTCGAGACCGGCGGCCGAGGCCACCGGTACGATGAAGACCAGGACAGCCAAAAGCCCAATGATACGACCGAAGTTCACCATACTCGCATCACGGAGCCCTACGCGGGATATCCCCTTAAATTTTCTGTCACATTTCCGGACACGTTGTTTGGCGCGAGAACGATTGCCGCGAAACGTTGAATTGGGAGGATGGGGATATCCCTCTGTATTACGGTCCGGGCCCGCGCGACTCCGGGGGCTGGCAGAGAAGCGTTTCGCGCGCCCCATTCAGGGCGTAGCCGTGAGATCCAGAGAGAAATACACCCGACGATTCGTTGTGACCGCCGGAGAGGGGTCTCCGGCAGCATCCCGACCGCGGGACGGCTCCGGCCTTGAGGCTCCCGAGGGAAGAAGTCTTCGGGCCGGGGCACGCGCCCGGATGCTACGGACCCGCCGAAGTATCCCCGGATAAGTCGGATGTCCGCAGATATTCCTTTGCATCCGAAGAAAGAGAGTACTCTACATGTTTTCCTCTTCTATCACATCTGACGATGCCTTCCAGGATCAACGTTTTCATGTGCCAGGCTACACCCGAGCCCGACAACTCGAGCCGGG
The DNA here is from genome assembly GCF_002499755.1 of Methanoculleus sp. UBA291. NCBI lineage: Archaea > Methanobacteriati > Methanobacteriota > Methanomicrobia > Methanomicrobiales > Methanomicrobiaceae > Methanoculleus > Methanoculleus sp. UBA291. The sequence goes on from NZ_DANC01000020.1 coordinate 92,872, forward strand.
AAGCAATTTCTTTTCTGTTTATCCCCGGGTTCTGCAAGATGAGAGTTAGCAATCGTTTTTTCGCGGGGCCGCACAGGTAACCGTTCACCTTTTTTTCGAGGTCCGGGTACGCTTGTCCGGGAACATTTTTGTTGACACGGTAGCGCGTAAACCCGCAGCCATGCTCGGGGATGACCATCTTCATCTCACATAGCACCCCTAGATGGTACCTGAGAGTTCCGATATTCAGTTCCAGTCTGCTGGAGAGAGTATGGAGATGGACCCCGGAGTTTTCCCGGATACAGACATAGATCTTCCGGCGGGCTTCATTCTCCAGGACATTCGCTTTTAAAATTTTCTTGTGCCCGAGACGCAGCCATAGGGGCAGCGACAATATGGCCTGCATCAGCATAAAAAACGCCGTCGTGTCGACTCCAGAGACGATGCCGAGAATAATAACCTTTAGGGGAACGTTCCAGATATACAGGGGAGTCGGGTCCGAGAGGAACTGTTCAGGATACATCCCGGGCTGGACGGAGACGGCGCTTCCGGCGGACGGCAGCAGCACCAGGCAGAAGACGGCCAGCGCAATCCTGACGGTCGACGGCCATGGTGGCATGACACCCCATCTGTTCTCTGACAATAAAAACGTTGTTCTCTTCGTTAAACCGTGTTTATCGTCTGGAATTAAATTCCGACACTGTCCTCGCCAGATTCGATGGAGTTCCGGACGCGGGGTTGCCGGTCTCGAGATGACGGGTGCCACCAATGCTTCGGGCTGAGATGGTCGGCCCCCTCCGATCCCTTCAACCGGACGCATCACCACGCCCCAGGAGTGCAAACAGACTTCCTGACCGGAGAGGACTCACCGGCGACAGGATCGAGGACCTCCCCGCCTCCGGCCGGTCGCCACGGACGAGTGGACAGTCCCGTTGGGCGCAACCATCCCGGGCACACCGAGGCTGGATGCATCGACGGCCGGAGGGCAGGAATTTGAGCAAAAAGAAGATCGCCTTCCCGCCCGGGTCAGATCCCGACCGGGCCGAGGTCGATCTCCTGCGGCTTCCCGGAATCGATCGACTCCCACGCGAGAAACGTCGCAAGCGTTGTCGCGACGCTGCCGACGAAATCCGGCTCTTCGCCCCTCACAAACGCCAGGAGTTCCTCGGCGAACCCCTTCTCCTGGGCAAGCCACCGCCTCTCCCGCGACGCCTTCCCGTCCCGCCGGAGTTCGAGGTCGCGAAAATCGGTGATCCTCCCTACGGCGTTGTCGCAGAAGACCTCGACCGTCTCCTTCGGGTAGGAGCGGTCCCCGAGCGTCGTGTAGGTGACGGTGCCGAGCGACCCGTCCGCAAACGCGAGAGTCGCCTGGAAGTTGTCGTACTTCTGGAGGGTCCCGGTCGGCTCGATTGCCCGGGCATAGACCTGGACCGGCCGTGCCCCCGTCATATACTGCATGAAATCGATGAAGTGGCAGCACTCCGAGATCAGCATACCGCCCCCCTGCTCGTCGTCGTGCACCCAGTGCCCGGGCGGGATCTGCCCGGCGTTGACGCGGTAGTGCAGGACCATGGGGGAGGCCCGGTTCCCGAAGAACTCCTTCATCCGCCGCGCAAGTGGGGAATGACGCCGATTGAATCCGACCGTCAGTCGTTGTTCGGACCTTCTCCAGGCCTCGACGACCCCCCGGAGCCCGTCGATATCGGCGGCGAGCGGTTTCTCGACGAAGACGTCTTTTCCGGCACGCAGTGCATCGATTGCCATGGGGGCGTGCAGGTCGTTCCGGGTTGCGATCAGCACAGCATCGATTGCAGGGTCGTCGAGGATCTTCCGGTAGTCGGTGGTGCAGTAGGAAAACCCGTACTTCTTCGCCACCGAGTGCGCCGAGAGGCCCGTCGCGGTCGCAAGCCCCGCGAGATGGACCGGGAGTCCCGGCAGGTGGGGATAGAGGGCGCTCTGGGCGTGGACCCCGGCGCCGATACACCCGAGCGTCTTTGCCCCGGCCGGCACCTTCCGCCTCCGGAGATCGGACTTCGGGAGGGGCGTGACGGTCCCGGAGATGCCCGTACCGTTCGGGCTGTACTGCAGGAGGACCCCGATGAACCGCTCCTTTCCGGAGTTGATGAGGCTGTAGGCTTCCGGTGCGTCGTCGAGACTGAAAGTGTGGGTGATCAGGCGGTCGAGGTCGATCCGCTTCTGCCGCACCAGTTCTAAAAACGCCTCCATGTTCCTCCGCTCCGTCCAACGGACGTAGATTGGATAATCCACGCCTCTCTCCTCATAGTTCCGGTCGTAGCGGCCCGGACCGTAGGACCGGGAGACGACGACCTCCGCCTCTTTCTCGTAGAAGATATCGCGCGGCACGTTCATCCCCACGTTCCCGACGACCACGACCCTGCCTTTGTCCCTGACCAGGCGGCCGGCCGTCTCGATGGGGGCGCTCGACCGGGTTGCCGCGGTGATGATGACCGCATCCGCTCCGAACGGCGAGAATGCCTTCATCCGCTCGGCGAGGCCGTCGTAATTCGAGACGACGTCGGCACCGAGGTCCGCGGCAAGAGAGAGTTTCTCCCGGTCGATATCGATCCCGATCACCCGGCACCCCGCGGCTTTGAGGATCTGGACGGCAAGCAGACCGATCAGCCCTAAACCGATCACCGCGACGTTCTCCCCCACCGTGACCCGGGCGTTCCGGACGCCGTGCATTGCGATCGACCCGACGGTCGTGAACGCCGCTTCCCGAAAACCGACGCCGTCAGGGACCCTGACGCAGAGGTTTTTCGGGACCGCGACGTACTCGGCGTGCACCGCGTACCCGGCGCCGGCGCAGGCGACCCGGTCGCCCACCTCGAAATCGTCGGACCCGGTTGTCACCACCGTCCCGGCACAACTGTAGCCGAGCGGCTCCGGCTTTGCAAGGCGGCCCATCGCCTGCTGGTAGGCCGAGAGGGGGCCGTCCGTACCGATCTTCTGGATGACTTTCTTCACGTCCTCGGGACGCGCTTTCGCCTTGCCGACGAGCGACTGCTGTGCGAGGTTGATCAGCGACGATTCGGTGCCGGCGCTGATGAGGGAGTAGGCGTTTCGAACGATGACCCCCCGCGTTGCGGTGGGAACGGGAACGTTCTCCACTTCGATAGACCCTGACTGCAGGTCGAGTGCTACCTGTTTCATGAATGGTTACTCCATTTTTCCGATTGAGTGAGGCAATCAAGCATCTCCGACGTCATGAAGAGGTCGGGAAAGTTCTTCGACGGTTCCACGGTCGACGTCCGGATACCGAGCAATCGGCAGAGCGCCTCAAACGACCGCGTCTCAGCGGTTCCGGCATACCGCCTGCGGGCAACCTGCCGGTAGACCCCGTAGCCGAACCGGAACGCCCGGTGCCGTAGCGGGTAGCCTCCGAGCGACGCCGTCCTGGCCGCCGTGACGACGGAAGGCAGGAGATCGGACCAGGCGCCCGGTTCCCACCGGGGAGCGAGCCCCTGCACATCCGCCTCGAGCCGGTCGAGGCAGAGGCTCGCGTTATCCCGGTAGCGGCCGTCCGCCCGGGATGCGTAGACGAACGAGGCATGGGCGAACGCGTACGCTCCGGAGAGGTAGTATGCAAACGAAAGCCCGCTCTTCGACCAGTCGAACCGCCCGTCGGAACGCTGGACGCTCGCGAGCCACCGGGCCCCTTTCTCGATGCTCTCGCCGATCCGGTCGTCCGGGAGGCCGTCGTTTATCTTTGCGAGATAATAGATGGTCACGCCCTGGTAGTGCACGCAGGGAAGGTCGAAGACGTAGGGGTAGGTTCCCTTATCGACCGCATAGGGGTAGACGCCGTCGCTATGCTGGTGGCGGAGCACGTTTTCCGCCGCCCGCAGTGCCGCCGCGCGGGCTTCTTCATCACCGTACCGCTCGGCGTATCGGGCAAGAAACGCCCCGCACGAAGCGTCGACGTTCAGGTGGTCGGCGGTGTAGCCCGAAGATTTCAAGAAGTACCCGGGGCGCCTCTCGGCGGCGAGGACATAGTCCCGGGCCTTAACGACCGCTTCTTCGTGCGGACACCGGTCCGCCGCCTCCAGGAGCGCGTCGCCGATGAACGCGGTGATCAGGGCCGAAGGTTCGTTGTAATTGACGTGAACTTCGTTCCAGGACCCGTCCGGGTTCTGGCAGGCCGTGACGTAATTCAGGAGCGGGGCCACGAACGGGTCGCCTCCCGAACGGAGCATCGCCTTTGCGACCTCGGCGTGGACCCGGTTGCGGACGATGCCGAAGACCGGGTCACGGATGTATGCGGTCTCGTCGCGGACGACCGCAAGTTCCCGGACCCTCCCGGTAACCCGGGAGAGAAGCGGCGTCAGGCGCCCGTCCATATCATCCTCTCGATATGCTTCTTCAGTTTCAGAGCGACCGATCTCCGGTCGCAGTGCTCTGCGACGTACTCCCGGCCCCGACGGCCCATCTCTTCCATCTTCGCCGGGTCCGAGAGGAGCGAGGAGAGGGCAGCGGCAATCGCCTCCGGCGTATTGTCGGCGATGACCCCGGCGCCCGACGCCTTCGCGAGACGGGCGATCTCGCCGTTCCCGCAGCCGACGAAGGGTATGCCGCATGCCATATACTCGTAGGCCTTGGTGGGAACGGCATACTCGAGGTTATCGAGCCTCTTTAGGGGTGCCACCCCCACGAGCGACTCGGAGAGGAGTTGCGGGATCTTCTCGCGCGGGAGGGTGCCCGTAAAGACGACCGAGTCGGTCAGGCCCTCGGCCTTCACCAGCCGTTCAAGACTCCCCCGCGTGTCGCCGTCGCCGACGATGAGGAACTTCAGGTTATAGGTGCCGTTCATCGACTTGACGGCGAGGGCCACCTTATCGAGGTCCTGGGCGTGCCCGACGTTGCCGGCGTAGATGATCTGCCTCTTCTTTCCGCCGTCCATGGGGCGGAAGAAGTCGGTATTGACGCCGTTCGGCATCAACTCCATCGGAGCCGTGACCCGGTAGCGCGATGCGATCCTCCGCCCGAGCTCTTCGGTCGTGACCCCGACGAGATCCGCCTGCAAAAGACACATCTGCTCGAACCTCCTGCTCATCCTCTCGTAAAGGCTCCCCTCCCGGAGGAAGCCGAGGCTTATCGATGCATCGATCCAGAGGTCGCGGATATCGAGGATCCACGCGGCCCGTGAGGTCCGCTTCAGGACGTATCCCGGGATTCCGGTGAAAAGAGGCGGTGCCGACGTGATGATCGCGTCGAACCGGTTTCCGGTGAATAGAAGCCAGAGTGCGGCGTGAAGCGGAAAGAGAAGGTAATAGGCCATCCTGCTGGTAAACCCCGGGTCCCCGGATGCCGGCTGCCAGGTCCAGAGCCGTACAACGCGGACGCCCTCGACCTCCCGCACGTCGGATCGTCTCCATCTTCGGGGAAATGAACCGGTGGGAAACGTGGGATGGGGTGCAAGCACCGTCACGCCGATCCCCAGCTTCGCAAGATGTGTGGCGGTGTCGTAGATGCGTGATGCGTTTCCTGATTTTTCCGGTGGAAAGTGCTGCGATACGATGCATACCTGTTTCATGAAACTCCTCGTTGTCTCCATACGGTCGTCGAAGATTGCTTGTAGATCCCGACTTCACAAAACCATGTACGGGGGGTTAGGGGTAGCCCTCCCGCCCGTCCGGGGAGAATACGGTGATTGACGGCGGTGATGGGGACACAATCGGCTGCTGCACCACTCCTGCAGGATACAGACCCGCCGGGGGCGCAATCCCGTCCGACGGCACCGGCTGTACCGGCGACCCGTCACCCAGAACCCTGACGATAAAGCCCTGTTTGGTCCACTTCTCATGGTCGAGGATGTTTCGGGTATCTACGACGAACTTCGTTCTCATCTGGAGATCGGCCGGTTCAACCGTGCAGAAACAGTTGTGATCGGCGAGGACGACGAGACAGTCGCTCCCGACCGTTGCATCCTTTGCGTTCATGAGGGGGTACGGAAACTCCCCGACGTGGGGGTCGTGGCACCTGACGGCATACCCTTCGTTCTCAGCGAGCTGGATCAGCTTGAGTGCCGGGCTCTCCCGCGTATCGCCGATATTGCCCTTGTAGGCAACGCCGAAGATGCTGATCGTCGGGTTTCTGACTCCGGCAAGCAGGCTACGAACGGCGTGGAGTACGTAATTCGGCATGGAATCGTTGATCTCCCGCGCCGTGGAGACCATCTTGCACCGTGTGGAGTTCTCGGTCAGGAACCAGGGGTCGATGGCGATACAGTGTCCCCCAACGCCCGGTCCGGGATTGAGGATAGAAACCCGGGGATGCTTGTTTGCGAGAGTGATAGCCTTCCAGACATTGATCCCGCACTCCTCGGCGAGCTGGGCAAATTCGTTTGCGAGCGCAATGCTCACGTCGCGGCTGGTGTTCTCCATCAATTTGACAAACTCCGCCGTTCGCGTGTCGGTCCGGTAAATCTGCCCGGTGACGAATGTCCGGTAGATCGAAGCCGCCCTTTCGGCGGAGTCCCGGTCGTACCCGCCGATGATGCGCGTGTTGGTCGTCATCTCCTGCAGGGTCCGTCCGGGGATTGCCCGCTCGGGGCAATGGGCGTACTGAAAATCCCCGACAACGACACCGCTCTTCTCAAGCCTGGGGATGACGACCCGTTCACTCGTTCCGGGCGGGACGGTCGATTCGAGAATGACCAGGTTCCCCCCGGCGAGACGGGGGGCGATCATATCGGCCGCGTTCTTGACATACGAGAGGTTGGAAACCTTCGTTGCCGCGTCCAGAGGCGTCGGCACGGCTATCAGAAAGACGTCCGCGGCTTCGGGTTCTGTCTTTGCAACAAATCGCTCACGGGCATCGCGGTAGAGGTCCTCGATTCCCGGTTCACTGAACGGGAGGGTCCCCTGGTTCAGACAATCGACCAAGTTCTGTTTGACATCGACGCCGACAACGTCCGCTCCGTGAGCGGCAAACAGCAACGCGGTCGGTAGTCCAATGTATCCTAATCCCAGTATACAGATCCTCATGCGTATTCTCCTCATAGGTGTTATCGGGACCGTGCGGCAGCGCAGACCATCACGATCATTTTTCCGGCGATTCCATCGCCGTAAGGGTTTTTCCAGCCGGATTTCCAGGTTGTTGCGGAGCGGACCCCTTCGAGGATCCTCCTCGATTCGGTACCGACCAGAATGTTCGATCCGACGGCCAGCGTTTCGGGCCGCTCCGTGTCGTATCGCATCGTAGCACACGGAACGCCGAGAATGCAGGTCTCTTCCTGGACCCCGCCGGAATCGGTCAGCACGAGTTTCGCCTGCGATTCCAACTGCAGGAATTCCAGGAAGCCAAAGGGCTTGGTAAGATTTAATCCGTCGACGCCGATGCCCAGTTCCTGGATCCGTTTTTCGGTCCTCGGGTGGACCGGAAAGACGACGGGCAGGGCAAACTCCTTCTGCACCCCCTCAAGCCCTTTCAGGATTCCCTTGAGCCGTGCCCGGTTGTCTACGTTCTCCTGCCGATGGGCGGTGACGAGGAAGTACTCCCGGGGCTCGAGGTCGAGGTCTTTTAAGACGTTGACCTTCCTCTTCGATATGTCGAGGTTCTGGTACACCGCATCGACGACGGTGTTGCCGGTCATACAGATCTTCGGGTCTTCAATGCCTTCTGCGAGAAGGTTTTTCCGGGCGGTTTCCGTCGGAGCAAAGAGGTGGTCCGAGATATGATCGGTGAGCACCCGGTTGATCTCTTCCGGCATCCATCGGTTGAAGCTGCGGAGGCCCGCCTCGATGTGGCCCACCTGCACATGCAGTTTCGATGCCGTGAGTGCCCCGGCCATGACGGTGTTCGTGTCCCCCTGGACGAGGACGATGTCGGGAGACTCCTTCATCAGAACGTCTTCGACACCGGTCATGATCTTCGCCGTCTGACCGGCATGGGTCCCTGAACCCACATCGAGGCTGTATTCCGGGTCCGGCAGGTCGAGTTCCTCAAAAAAAACCCGGTCCATCTCGTAGGAGTAATGCTGTCCCGAATGAAGGATAAAGTAATCCAGATTTCTGCGCTCGCATTCCCTGATGACGGGGGACATCTTGATGATCTCCGGCCGTGTACCGAGTATTATACCGATCATGCGTTTCTCCTCTGCATGGTATCCATCCCCCTCACTCCCGCATCCGTGCGATAAGGGAGAGTGCTAGGCCAAGCACAAGTGCGACGGTTCCCGGAATCAGGAGAAGCGATGCGAGCATGCCCTGGCCGATCGGGATAAGGCCGGTCTCATTGAAACCCTGGAAGAACTGAAACAGGAGAAATACGCCTGCGATCACCGCAACAAGTCCGGGGAGGCCGATATTCAAAAGAGGTTTTTTCTCCACGATGAGCCAGAATAACGATCCGAGCACCTCTACTCCATGAGATACGGGATTTTTTGTGGACGTGTCAAAATCGCCATATTTGCAGTTGATCGGCGTCTCTCCGAGACGCAGGTGCTTTTCCTGTGCAATCCGAAGCATCTCCGATTCGGTTGAGAAATCATCCTTCCGCAGCATACCGAGCATCGACTCCATGGTCTTTCTGTTCAGGGCCCGAAAACCGCACTGCGAGTCGGTAATCGAACTACCGGTAGTGGTGGCGATATCAAGCACGGCCCGCCCGAATCGCCGGTAGAAGGGCATCTGATCGAAGGTCCGAAACCCTATGACGAGATCGGCGGTATCGGCGAGGATCGGCCCGGTCAGGAGCGGTATCTCCCCGGGGTTGTGCTGACCGTCTCCGTCCATGAAGACCAGGCAGTCATAGTCGTGCTCGACCGCATACTGCAGAGAACTCTTAATTCCCCGTCCTTTCCCCTTCCGGGCGCCGTGCGAAACGACGGTCGCTCCGGCATCCCGGGCAACCTTCACGGTGTTGTCCGTGCATCCATCGTCTACTACGAGAACCTCGTCGGCATATCGGCGGGCCATCAGGACAATCGAACCGATAGCAACCTCCTCGTTGAAGCAGGGGATCGCCGCGAGAATCTTCATCCTGTCCGACCGGCGGGATGCGGCCGTTGTCGCATCCGCGGATTCGCTCACTATCCGTCGGTGCCCCGGGGCTGTCGGTGTCCGCAGAGGATTGACCTGCTCCTGGATCTCACAGCGAAACGCAGGAATATCTATCGGGCTCTCCTGTCCGACGATCCGGGGAGCCCGTTGTTCGATCCATCCGCCCGTCTCTGCATCTATGTACTGTGGCAACGGCACAGTTGTCTCTTCGGCAAACCACCCCTCCGAATGAACGGGTGGCCTCGCCAGAACCGGATCCTTGTCGTACATCCACTTTCCCCTCTTGACGTACTGGAACGGGACTGTTCTGGCATATATTAATAGGTTATTATTAAATAGTAATCATTAACAATTTATTAAAATAAATGATATGTCATTTACAACAGTGCCACTAAAACCGTGCCGACTAATTAAGTCTTCCTGTCCAGGCGAGAGAGAGGGATTTCCCGTAACCGTCGTGGGCGGGCCGTCTCCCCGGTGCGATTCAAGCCGGGTTCCGGTTATCCCGGTATTGCCATCCGGAACGTTTAATTGCGGCTGTCTCGAATAACGGGGAGGGAACATGAATTCTCCTGCCGCACCGTCTTTGGAAGATCCGTTGCCTGCTGTCGGATTCTTTCAAAACGCCGACATCGAGCACGGTCGCTTCCCCGATCATCCCCGCATCGCCGCACCGTATCGGGAATGTTCGGGCGTCGGATACACCGCAGCTCGAAAGGCCGGCAGACAGCGGTCATTCCGGCAGTCTCTCTTCGGGTGTAAGGCGTGCGGACACCTCCGCCATGATCATGGCGCGACGATAACGGTCGGCGAGATATCGGCGACTCTTTTCATCAACCGGGAGCGGTGTAAAGGAGACTCCGCAGTCGACCTCCCAGAGGACTAATCCCCCGGGTGGAGCTGCAGGGAGCCCCCGTCCCGCCGGTTCCTCGAGGAGCCGGGCAATCTCTCCGGCATTCGCTTCGCCCTTCCCCACCCGTTCCAGCGCCGTCGCCATACACCGAACCATATTCCAGAGGAAACTCTCTCCTGTCACCTCGAAGACGACGAAGGGCCCGTCCTCATAGACCTCTGCCGTGACGATCGTTCGCTCCGGATTCCGGTCGCCGACGCGTGCAAACGACGAAAAGTTGCGTCGGCCGACGAACTCCCGGGCCGCTTCATGCATGGCCGCGGTGTCGCCCGGAGCGGGGAAGAAGTAGTAGCGGTAGGTTCTTGCTACGGCGCTGTATCGCGGGTGGAACCCGTCCGGCACCCCGGTCCATCCCGTGCACCAGATGTCCTCCGGGAGCACCCGGTTCAGTACCGCGACCGCCCGATCCGGTTTATCGGTCGTGAAGGAGCAGACCTGACTCCGGGCGTGCACCCCGCGATCGGTGCGGCCGGCGGTGACGAAGTGTGCCTCCCGCCAGTCGTCGAAGAGTTCGAGGCGCCTGCATGCCGCAACGAACTCGCCCTCCACGGTACGGAGCCCCGGCTGCATCTGCGAGCCGAAAAAGCAATCCCCGAAGTAGGAGTAGCGAAACGCCAGGTTCATCGATGTACCGTTCGTCGTATCCTGCGAAGAGCGCCCTTGATGGACTGACGGGTGTAGGTGCGGAGCGGGGTCATCCTCCCTCCCGCCATCGTCCGCCCTTCCCGGATCGCAGAGAGGATGGAGGCCACATCCGGCTCGGCCGTGACGTACGTGACCCCGAACCCGACGTACCGGGCATTGTGGGCGTCGCTCCCGGCAACGCCGGGCTTCCCGAACTTCCGTGCAGCGACTGCGGCCTTCCGGTTCGCCGATCCCGTTATATAGCGGCTGTTGAAGACCTCTACCGCGTCAACCGCTCCGATACTGGCCGCAAGCCTCCTCCCGACGCCGTGGCGCCAGCGGTGGTAGGGATGCGGGAGGATCAGGAGAGCGCCCCGGTCCCGGGCCAGGGCGACGGTCTCGAAGAAGTCGAGCCCTGGCGGCAGGGGTTCCGCGACCCCGAGGGCGAGGAGATGGCCCTGTTTCGTCGAGATCTCGATGCCCGGGATCACGGTCACGGAGGTCTTGCACTGCAGGGCATGGCGGGCCCCCTCCACGGTATCATGATCGGTGATCGCAATGGCGTCGAGACCGACCGCCTCCGCCCGCCGGAGGATCTCCTCCACACTGCTCTCTCCGTCTTTGGAGAACCTGGTGTGGACATGCAGATCACAACGCAACATAAGATCAGAATATTTGTCATCCGCTGAATAATAAGTGAAGTGTATGCGCATTCTTCTCCCGACCGGATCGGAAACGATCGCAATCGTGAAGGCGGCGGCCGAGCGATTCAGCGACCGCTACGAGATTGATGTGGCGGTCATCGGTCATATCGCGTCGTTCCTCGCGCCGGGCGACCTCAGGAGGCTGCTTACCGGCGGCACCTACGATATGGCAATCGTCCCGGGGATGTGCACCGCATCCTTTGCCGAGGTCGAACGCGAGACCGGCGTCCCCATCTACCGGGGCCCGCGGCACGCGGCCGATCTCCCGCTGGTTCTTTCAGTGCTCGACAGCGTCCGGCTCTCGAAGACCGTCCCGGCCGATGACTTCCTTACGGAAACGCGCCGTGAGGAGGCCTGCCGACGGGTTGCGCTCCGGGAGGCGGAGGCGGACGCCGATTTCATCATCCGGGGCCTGAAGATTGGCGGCGGTTCGCGGATGAAGGTGCTTGCGGAGATCATGGACGCGCACAAGCGGGATGATATCCTCGCTGACGTCCGGCAATTCTTCGCCGACGGCGCCGATATCGTGGACCTCGGGTTCGGGTTCGACGCCACCCCCGACGACGTTGCGCGCTGTTTTTCGGCCCTTACGGGGGTAGAAGGTCCCCTTGCGGTCGATACGCAGGACCCGCTCCTCATCGCAGCGTCGCTCTTCCGGGCGGACCTGGTGCTCTCCCTGCACGAGGGGAACATCCCCCTTGTCGCGGCGGCGGTCGCGGATGCCGGGGCGGCCGCGGTCGTGGTGCCGCGCGAACGGACGCTTTTAGAGAACCTGGCGGCCGCAGCAAAAGCCGGGATCTCCCGGCTGATCGCCGACCCCCTTCTCCAGCCGGCGGGGTCCGGGCTCGTCGACTCCCTCTCCCGGTTCCCGGAGGCCCCGCGTCCGCTCTTTTTCGGGGCGGGAAACGTCGTGGAACTGCTGGACGCCGATTCCCCCGGGGCGAACGCCCTGCTCGCGGGGATGGCGTACGAGGTCGGCGCCGCTATCGTCTTCACAAGCGAGCACAGCGATAAAACCAGGGGATCGGTGGCGGAGATGCGGCGGGCGACGGAGATGATGTCCCTCATGACCGGCCGCCCGTATCCCAAAGACCTGGGGCTCGACCTCCTGGTCCTGAAAGAGAAGCGCCGGCGGCGGGAACCTCCGCTGGAGTACGACAACATCACGGATGCCCGCCCCGCCCCGGACGAGATCGTCTACGACCCGCTCGGGTGCATCCGCATCGGCATCGAGGGAGACTGTATCGTTGCGGTACACCGGGGTCGCGCCGTGCGGGGCAGGTGCTGGGAAGACGTCTTCCATACGCTCCTCCAGAACGGAAGTATCTCCCGGCTCGACCACGCCGCCTACCTCGGAAAAGAACTCTTCAAGGCGGAGCTTGCCATCCGGTTCGGGAGAAGTTTCGAACAGGACGGGCCGTTCTGAGCGGCCGCGCATATTCATAGCAGCGGGTGCCGGCTCCAGTCCGGAGTTCCGAACCGCATTATATAATAATATTTATATATTCAAGAGTCCATTCAATCTGCCCGCGGCAGCGGTGAGCAGTGCCGAACTGTTCGAGGCGGGTGTCATCAGGACCCCCGGCCAGGGTTCGTAAACGTGGGTGAGACAATATGAGACGAACTCTTGTTCTATTCGGGTTCGCAACGGCGCTGATCGTCGGCATCGCCGCCCTGCCGGTCCTGGCGGCGGCAGACGCCGACGTTGATATCCCGGGAGGATTGTATTATCCTCCCTCGCTCACGGTCGAAGGCAACGCGAAAATAACCTGGACGAACCATGACATCGTAAGCCATAGCGTCACCAGCGCGGGAGGGCTCTTTGACTCCGGGCCGATCGAGCAGAATGCGACGTTCAACCACACGTTCGCCGATACAGGGACCTATCCGTACGGCTGTACGTTCAACGCTTCGACGCAGCGGACGCCCATGCAGGGCGTCGTCATCGTCGTTCCTGAGGGGATGATGGTCGATCCAGGTGGGAACGTAACCCCGGGGGAGGAGCCGGCGAACACGACGCTGACCGATCTGGTTGCCGGGGAAGGGAACCTGACCGCCTTTGCAGGCTCCGTCGAAAAAGCCAGACTTGCGAAGACCGTGCTCTCTAACGACACCGAGGTGCTGGACGCGCTGATCCTGCACCACATTGTGAGAGGAAACCACACCACAGAAGATCTGACTGCGTTCGCCTCCGCCGTCGGAAACGAGACCGTTCTTGAGACGCTCTCCGGCGACAATCTCACCGTCGGGACGGCTGGCGGCACCCTCACGCTAGGGAATGCCACCGTTGTCGCGTCCAACATCACGGCAGCGAACGGCATCGTCCACATTATCGATACGGTTCTCGTGCCGCCGGAAAATGCGACCCCGGCAGCCACGCCGGAGGAACCGGTCACTCCTTAACGATCCCCTGTTTTCCCGGGTCCCGACGCGTCGGTGCAGAGAATTCTATGCCGACGCGAGGGCTTATGTTCCCTTCTCCCCAACTATTCTGGAGAATGGCTATACACGGGATCAGCAGGGATCTACTTGGGATACTCTTCGAACTCGGGCGGGAACATCATCCGAACGAGTTCATTGCCGTGTTGCGGGAGCGGGACGGCATTATCCGGGACCTTGACCTGGTGCCGGGTACTACCGTCGGGGAAGAGAGCGCCTCATTCTTCGTCGATATGCTCCCGCTGGACGTCCACCAGGCCGGCAGCGCCCATAGTCATCCGAACGGCGTCCTCTCGCCGTCGCCCGCAGATCTCAGGTTCTTTCCCACGGTGGGCCGGTATCATATCATCGTCGGGTATCCCTACGGCAAAAGAGACTGGCGGTGTTATCGGGCGGACGGCAGCGTGACAACCCTCGAGGTGGTCGAATGATCCGCGTGGTTGCAACGGGGACGTTCGATATCCTGCATCCCGGACACCTCTATTACCTCGAAGAATCACGGAGGCTCGGCGATGAACTCTTCGTGATCGTGGCGCGGGACGCGAACGTGAAGCATAAGCCACGGCCGATCCTCCCGGAAGATCAACGGGTCCGGATGGTCCGGGCATTAAAACCGGTCGACCATGCGCTCCTCGGGGACCTGCATGACATGTTCAGGCCTATCGCCGAGATCCGGCCCGACATCATCACGCTCGGGTTTAATCAGCACTTCGACGAGGAGGACCTCCAAAAGAGGCTCCGGGACCGTGAGCTTGACGCGGAGGTTGTCCGGATATCCGGGTACCCCGGTTCGCTTGCCAGTTCATCGAAGATCGTCGAGCATATCTTCAGGACCCGGGCCCCCTTCCCTCCCGCCGACCCTGCTCGCGAGGGGGAGTGATCCCGGGTCATCGGAAACGCGGGGACTCTCCCGCAGGTGACGGCGGTTCATGCGGCGGATTGATGCATGGGGCGATGACGAGATCGATGCCCGGCCGAGCTGGCTGAAGGTCTCGGTCCCTTTTCTGCTCTGCGGGGCATTTCTTGCCGTAGTGTGGTTTTTCCTGCCGGCGGAGCAGTGGCTTTTCCTCGTCGGGATGCTGGTCGCCTATGTCGTTCCGCCGCTCGGCCGGGAGACGATCATCCCGGCCTGCATCCTTTTCGGGGTCCCCTGGTGGCTTGCCGCATTTTCCCTGGCGTTTCTGGACTTCGCCGGCGGGCTCTTCATGGCCTGGAACTTTCCCCTGATCCTGCGCCTCCCCTACTTCGGCCCCTGGGTCCGGCGGTTTATGGAGGCAGGTCGGACGTTCCTTGACCGGCGGCCATGGCTTGAGCGGCTCTATTTCGTCGGCCTCATTGCTTTTGTGAGCCTCCCCTTCGACGGGTCGGGGAGCATCGTCGGCTCCATCGTCGGGAGGATGCTCGGCATGACGAAGACGGAGGTTCTCTCCTGCATCACCGTCGGCGGCCTCATCGGCAGTTTTACCATCGCTCTCGGTATCGACTGTGTTCTCAATCTCTTTCCGACAAGAGCCGGGCTCTGGATATCTCTCGCTATCTTCCTTTCGATCGGCATCGCGCTCCTCCTGATGTACCGGAGTTATTCCCGGGGACGAGAGGTTGACACCTGATATCGCACGGGATAGATGACCCTCTGCAGTCTTCTCGTCGACGCGAGTGAAAACAAAAATTATATATCTGACACCGGGGATTGATCAACCTAACCGGTTCGGGTTTCTCCGGAACTGCAGGGATAGCTCTGTTTTGCTGCCCCGGGACGATCAGAAAATGGCTCCGCATACCTCGGATCGTTCGTCTTTCGACGAGCTTATGCAACGTAATGGCGTTCAGGACTGTCGGAGAGGAGACGATTCGTTCGTCGGGGGGGTTCAGCCCGCCACCCCGGGTGTAACTGCTGCGATGCTGAGGCAGGTCATCGAGACCTCGCTCTCCGGGATCTGCATTGCCGACCGTGAAGGGCGTATAATCTTCGCCAACGCTTCGTTGCTTGCGATGTGGAGGTACGATCTGCGGGAGATCGTCGGACAACCCGTGGGCCTCCTCTGGCTCTCCCGGGACGGGGGGCTGGACTGTATCGGCTGTGTTCTCTCCACCGGGCGTTGGAACGGGACGGTCGCTGCCCGGCGGAGGGATTCAACGATCTTTTATGCCCGGATGGCGGTCAGCACGGTCTGTGACCCCGAGACCGCCGATCTCTGGTTTCTCGTCTCCTGTGTTGAAGGTTCCGTGCAGGGGAAGGTGGAGGATGCATCCGGACATCGCCACAACCTTGAAGGAGCCGTCGCGGCGATGCCTGCACGCTTTATGGACCCGACCGAGATCGATCCGGCTATTGACGCCTCGCTTGAGAGCCTCGGGCGTGCGTGCGGTGCTTCGCGGGGCTACCTCTCGCTTTTCAACGACTCCCGGACACTCATTGGTACGACGCATGAATGGTGCATGCCGGAGCAAAAACCCCATCGGGGGGAGTTTCAGAAGTTCCTTACGCGTGACCTACCCTGGTGGATCGCGCAGATCCTTGAGGACCGGACGGTCTATGTGGATGGAACGTCCGGAGATGGGCGGCTGCGCAGGGAGGAGCGCGATTTCCTGAAGCGGCACGGCGCTACCGCGACGCTGATGCTTCCCCTCCGCATGAGCGGGGCGGTCGTCGGCTTCGTCGGATTTGATCGGAACACCGACAACGCCCGGTTCGCAGACGAGGATGTCGTGCTCCTCGCTGCGGGAGTCAATATCATCGCAAGCGCGCTCGATCGGAAGCAATCCGAGTACCTTTTTCGGGAGTCGGAGGACCTTTACCAGATCGTCCTTGACGCCATCACCGATACCGTCATCGTCGTCGATACCGGGCTCACCCTCCTTCTCGCAAACGACGCTTTCATCGCCTGGTGCGAGGAACTCGGCCTCGCAACGGACGTCGTCGGAAAGAACCTCTTCATGGTCCTGCCGTTCCTTCCTCCCTCTGCGCGGCAGCAGTACGAGCGGGTCGTGCGGACCGGGCGGCCGCTGACATCGGAGCGCTCTCTCAAACTCGGTGACCGAACCGTGTTCCTCCGGGAGATGCGAATCCCGATCTTCGAGGGCGGGGAGGTCGCGAAGGTCATAACCGTCTCCCGGGACATCACCGCCCAGAGGGAGGTTGAAGACCTGAAGGCGAAGGCCTACAGTCAGGTCGAGCGGAACATGGAGCAGTTCGCCCTGCTTGCCGATCATATCCGGAACCCGCTCCAGGCGATCATGGGGCATGCCGAGTTGATCAACGATGCCGACGCGACGGAGAAGATCCGGCAGCAGATACAGCGGATCAACGGGATCATCGACCAGCTCGATGATCGGTGGGCGGAGTCGAGAAAACTCTCCCTGTTCTGGCGAAAATATTCCTGATGCCGTCCCGCTCAATTCCTGTTCCCGAGCGAATTCCAGACTCTGTTTCGTTCGAGGATGACCCAGTAGCGCCGCAGTTCGGCCTCCGCCGCCCGATAGTCGGGGTAATGGTCGCCGACGAGAAGCCAGAACCGCTTCGAGTGGTTCCGCTCGCGGAGGTGGGCCGCCTCGTGGACGATGATGTATTCCCGCAAGGGGTCGGGAAGGGCTATGGCCCGGAGGTTGACGTTGAGGTTCCCGAGCGACGAGCAACTCCCCCACCGGGTCTTTTGGGCCTTTATCGCAATACGCCCCGGCCCCTGCCCGGTAAGGTCCGGGTAGGCCTTCAGGCGGTCCCCGACATCCTCCCGCAGCATCCGGGCAAGGCATCTCCGGAGGCCGGGGGCCGGCGGGCAGGTGACGCTGCCGGAAGCATCGTCGACCGCGAACCGGGCGCCCGGGACCGGGCGGTAGAACCGTCCGCGCAGGAGGAGCAGGTCCTCCTTTCCGTGCCCTTCGGCGGCGAGACTGTCAAGTTCTTTGCGTCGTTCTTCGATCCAGGCCGCGTTCTTCTGCAGGAATTCCGTGACGTCGAATGACGGCGGTGCGACCACCCGCAGGGTCCCGTCGGGCCGCACCTGGAGCCGTGCGGCCCGCACGGCCTTCCGGACGATGGTTGCGACGGCCGGGGCGCTTCCCCTCTCTCCCCGATTCATGGGATCAGTACTGGGACGGCAGTGAGAAAAACCCACGCGATCCGAAGCGCATCTTTACTTGATAGCGACAAAGAGTTATTGCAGGGCTCCCGTTCGAGCGCTCGATCGGGTGCAAGGGTGACAATCATGAGCGAGAAAGAACTCAAGATCGGCGATATTGCGCGCCTCGCCGGGGTCTCCGAGCAGGATGCCCGGACACTCGTCCAGACCTACGACAGTCTCTTTACCTATCGGACCATCGGCCCGGTCAAACTCTTCCCGCAGAAAGCGGTCAAAACTGTCCGGGATCTCGTGGAACTCTCCGGATCTGGCCTCACTCGCGATGAAGTCGCAGAGGAGATCCGCTCCGGCGGGAAGCCGGCCGCACCGGAGGAGCCCGCGGGCGAGGTCGACCGAACCGGTACCTCTCTTTCGCCCGAGGTGGTGATCGATCTCAGGGTGATGCGGGATACGCTGGCCCGGCAGGAACGTCGGATCCTGCGCCTGACTGAAGACCTCGAACGGGAACGTGACCTCCGGAAGGAGGAGAACGACCGATTTCGGGAGGTCGCCGGCCGTCTGCAGGAACGGCTCGACCGGCAGCAGAAAGAACTCGCGGTCGTCGCAGAATGGGTGGACTACTTCGACCGACAGATGGATGAGGTCTCCCGCCCCGCGCTTGAACGGGTCCGGCGGACCCTCGGGAGAAAGAGTCATCCGGGAGAGCCGGCCGGCCGCTGAACGTCCGGCCCCGCCCGTCGTCTAACGCATCATGATCTGCACGGCCGTCGGATACCGGTTCATGACGGCGTATACGAGCGGTTTCGCCATCCAGAGCCTTCCGCCCTGCATCCTCCGGAGGGGGCTGATCTCCTGGAGACACTGCAAGACCTGCACCGCAACTTCGTCCGCGAGGAAGAAACTATCCGGGACCGTGGAGTCGAAGTAAAAGATGATCGGAAGCCGTAATCGCCTCTGCAAGTCCCCCGGAAGGCCCTGCTCCAGCCGGAGCAAGACCTCACGGTCAAAGTCGTACCGGGTCCCCCCTTTCGTGACGGACGCGGGGTGTTCCTCCTGCAGGAGCCGGGAGAGGCGTTTTCGTTCCGCAACGACACCGTCGTTGATCCTGCCGATCTCCAGCCGCATCCATTTGAGAAGGGTCGATTCGTCGCTTGCTGAGGGTCGGTTCGGCATGTCTGCTCCCATGGTGATCGTCCCGGGGTTCGGGTACAATAGACCGGTCTATGCGATACAATATATATCTGCCCCCCTTCAGGGGTGGGTTGTCGACTGCTCGCAGAAGTCAATGATACCGGGCTCCGGCAGACAACATCCGACCTGCAAAGCATGAGGTCGTCCCAAAAAGATCTCCGAACCTTCGATACACCCTGAACGGAACACTTTCATCCAAATACCTACCCACAAATTTCACCCTGACCGCGGACAACCACACCTGTGAGTCGGACCATGTGCCCCGGGGTCAGGAGTTGTCCGACTGCGAGGAGCACGGTCCGGCTCATACCCGGTCGACGGTGTCGCCCGGGGTTTGGGTATGCCACAGAGGAACGCTCAACCTGGGCTCCCGGTGCGGGCTGACGTGGCAGAATTTCGGGAGAATGCTGAATGAACCTCCCTTTGTCGTCTGGAACAAGAGTTCACCCGTTGAGCCGGATGCGGAAAGGAGAACACGCATTTATACGGGCGGAGCCAACGTTATGAAAATATGAGAGATTCTGAACTCCAGATGAACCCACGCGATCTGATCCGTTTTCTCAAGAAAGACCCGGTAGAGTTTACCAAAGAGGATATCCTCCGGTTCTGCGAGGAAAACGGAATAAAGATGGTCAACTTCCGCTACGTCGCCGAGGATGGCAAGCTCAAGACCCTCAACTTCGTCATCTCCTCTAAGGAGCACCTTGACGCCATCCTCTCCGACGGGGAACGGGTCGACGGCAGCAACCTCTTTTCATTTATTGAGGCCGGGAGCAGTGACCTCTACGTGATCCCCCGCTACCGCACGGCTTTTGTGAACCCCTTTGCAGAAGCGCCGACACTTGAGTTCCTCTGCTCGTTCTACGACAGCGACGGAAAGCCCCTGAAGAGTGCGCCCGAGTACGTGCTCCGCAAGGCCGACGAGGAGTTTACCCGCCGCACCGGGTGCACCTTCAAGACCCTCGGAGAACTTGAGTATTACGTCATCTGTTCGCGGGACGACCTGTATCCCGGCCGCGACCAGAAGGGTTACCACTCGGCGGAGCCCTTTGTCAAGTTCTCGGGCCTGCGGGACGAGGCGATGCGTCTCGTCGCCCGTGCCGGCGGCAAGATCAAGTACGGCCACTCGGAGGTCGGATGCTTCTACAACGAGGACACCTACTACGAACAGCATGAGATCGAATTCTCGCCGATGCCGGCGGAGCAGGCGGTCGAGCAGTTGATCCTCGCCAAGTGGATTTTGCGGATGCTCGGCAACCAGTACGGCGTCGAGATCAGCTTCGCCCCGAAGATCACCGTAGGTAAGGCCGGGAGCGGCATGCATTTCCACATGCTCGTCGAGAAGGACGGCCAAAACCTGATGGTCGAGGACGGCAGGTTAAGCCCGTTCGCCCGGAAGATGATCGCCGGCATCCTTGATGCCGCCGACGCCCTGACGGCGTTCGGGAACACCATCCCGACGTCCTACCTCCGCCTTGTCCCCCACCAGGAGGCGCCGACGACGATCTGCTGGGGCGACCGCAACCGCTCGGTCGTGGTCCGCGTGCCCCTCGGATGGATCGGCGCGGACGATATGGCCCGCGACGCCAACCCCGGCGAGACCGGACGCCGCGAGGAACGGCCGTCGAAGCAGACGGTTGAGTACCGGGTCGGCGACGGTTCGGCCGATCCCTACCTGCTCGTTGCCGGCCTCATCGCGGCGGCTCTCCGCGGTATCGAGATGCCTGGCGCGCTTGAGATGGCTGAGCGGCTCTACGTCAGCGGGAACATCTTCCGGCCCGAGTTTAAGGAGCGTCTCGCTGAGTTCCGGCAGCTCCCCGCTTCCTGTGTTGAGTCCGCCGAAGCGCTTGAGGCAAAACGGACGATCTTCGAGGAAAACGGGGTTTTCCCGGCAGGCATGATCGACAGCCGGATCGCCTCTCTGAAGGCCTTCAATGACCGGGGGTTGAGCGAGAAACTCTACGGCGACAACGAAGCGATCCGGGAACTGGTCGGGCGGTATATTCACGTGGCGTGAGGGCCGGGGCAATCGGCTCTTTGAAAATTCTCTTTTTTTTGACGGCATATCAGCCGGGGGGCAAGTTATTATTAGGAGAAGACCCAGAAGAGTTGGCTCCCGGGAGGAGGAATCCATATGAAAGGCGAAGCAGAAGAAAGGATTGCGGAAGGATCGGGGCCGGTAACCTTTACGTGCTACCGCATCACCCCCGGCGAAGGGGAGGATACCCCAAAGGAGGATATGAACACCTACAGCATCGTGGTGCTGCTCCCCGACGGGGACGTCAAGCATCAGATTGTCTGGGCGCGGGCCCCCGAGGATATCAGCGACGCTATCAGGGTCCCCTCCGGCTCACGGGTGATCATGACTGAGATGAAGAGCCCCCTTGTCTGGGACAGCGAGGAGGTTGGAGCGGAGGAGACGGTCGCGGAGGCCGCACCGGCCTCCTGACCTCTTCGTAAGATAGCGAAGAGGGAAAAAGGCTTTTTTTGAGCGGGCGGGGGGAGGACTGACGCATCCTCCCCGGCACCGGTCGCTAAAACCCCGGATTTCGCGGGCCGCGACGCAAAAAAAACAAGTTCTTCCGAAACGGGTATTACAGTTTTCTGACATCGAAGATCATGGAGGCCACCCCGATCAGAGAGACGCCGATGATGACGAATATGACGATGTTGATGTTTTCGGAGATGATAGGAATATTCCCGAAGAAAAACCCCGCGAGAACGAAACTCAAAACCCACAATACTCCGCCCACTACGTTAAACGCAAGAAACCTGGGGTAGTGCATCTTTCCTGTCCCTGCCAGGAACGGCGCCAGAGTCCGGACAAACGGAACGAATCTGGCGATAATTATGGCTTTTCCTCCATACTTTTCGAAGAACAACTCCGTCTTCTCAATATGATGTTGTTTGACGAAAGGGATGCCTCTTGAGAGAACCCGGGTGCCGAACAGTCTTCCTATCGAGTAATTCAACGTATCTCCTGCAATCGCCGCCAGCATCAGCAGAGCGAGGGAGAGCAGGATGCTGAGGTCCCCCTGTGCGGCAATTGTACCCACGAGGAAGAGAAGCGAGTCACCCGGAAGGTAGGGGGTGACGACAACCCCCGTCTCGAAGAATACTATGAGGAAGAGAAAGAGGTACACGTATACCCCGTACTCCTCTATAATAAGAGGCAGGAAGGTATCGAAGTGTATGATAATATCGATGAGATTCCCTATCTGTTCAAGCATCCACCCTCTGTTTGTGCCGGTACCATATATTTGCTGTGTCAACGGGACCCTATTCCGGTCGCGGCGATTTCAGAGCAGTCAGGATCGTCCGGGCCACCCACAATATCGAGAAGAGGTTCATTCCCGGACCGATCGACCTTCCGACCGCAAGTGAGATAGAAACCGCGGTACACTCTGATCATGGATCGATCCATTGGTGATCGGCCCGATGCGATGCCGGCGGTCATTGAGATCGCGACACGGTTCGGCCCGGTCCGCCTCATCCTGTCTCTTTCCGGGTCGAAAGTGCAGAGAATCCTCCTCCCCGGCGACCCCCGGGCCGATGCGGTGCCGAACGCGGACCTGCCTTCCGGCAAGGAGCCCCGGGATAACGGCATCAGGGCGTTGATCGCCGGGATACAGTCTTTCCTTAGGGGAAACGATGTGCGGTTCGATATCGATCTCCTCGACCTTGATCGGTGTCCGCCCTTCCAGCGGCGCGTGCTCCTTGCCGAATACGGCATACCCCGGGGTTACGTCAGTACCTACGGGCGCATCGCCCGACACCTCGGGAACCCCGGCGCTGCCCGGGCGGTCGGCAACGCGCTTGCCGGGAACCCGTTTCCCCTCGTCATCCCCTGCCACCGCGCCCTGCGAACGGACGGGCGGCCTGGCGGGTTTCAGGGCGGGCTTGCTATGAAACAAAGGCTGCTCGAGATGGAGGGGGTCAGGTTCCGGGACGGACGGGCGATCATGGACCGGATGTGGTACTAAAACTGCCCCCTGCGGGTCCCTGATAAGAGGCTGGTTACCTCTCCTCTGTGACCCGCCCCGGAGGTATAGGTATATGTGAGATCGCATCCATCTACGCACCAGGTGATCGAATGGAAAATGTTTCCCGGCAGACGGCAAAAAATACGGAGTACAGCGCGGGCAACCTGTTGAAGGATGCTGGAGTTGATGCCGGACGGTGGAGCCGGATACCGGACGACGCGACGCTTAAAAAGACAATTTCGGCGGTCGAGGAGCGGAATATCCGGGTGATCGTCGCGGAGACGGCTGAGGATGCCCTCCGGGCCGTCGTCGACCTGCTGCCAGAAGGGGCCGAGGTCATGAACGGCTACTCGACGACCCTGATCGAGATCGGGTTCGACCAGGCGCTCAAGGAGAACCCGAAGGGATGGCGGGACTATCACGCGGTCATCACCGCCGAGAACGACGAAGAGAAGCGGCACGCGCTCCGCCGAAAAAGCGTAGCCGCCGATTATTTCCTCTCCGGGGTGCAGGCTATCGCCGCGTCGGGCGAGATCGTCGGGTGCGACAAGACCGGAAGCCGGACGGGAGCGTGGCCCCATGCGGCGGCTCACCTCATCCTCGTCTCCGGGGTGAACAAGATCGTGCCGACGTTCGAAGAAGCGCTCCGGCGGTGCCGGGAATACGCCCTGCCCCTCGAAGAGCAGCGTGCACAGCGCGCCTACGGCATGGGAAGTTACATCGGCAAGCAGGTGGTCCTCGATCACGAAGATACCGACGGGAGGGCAACCCTGGTCCTGATCCGGGACCGGCTCGGGTATTGAATCCGGCCGCCCCCCGCGGGCGGCGCCTTTGCGGCAGGCGTATGCCCGGTTTATCCCTTTTTCGGAAGAGGGAAACCGTATTCCCTATTCTTCCTGATTTCCGGGCTTTGTTGAAACCCCACCTGTTTGTTTCGGATGGCCACAATCAGGGTTACTCCGGGGCACGGTTTTCCACCGGGTCTCACCATGACTGCCCCCGCTTCAAGGGGCGGGAGAGGAGGCCGGAGGCCGGGCGGGGTGGGGGTTGCAGGATAGTCTTATGAGATTGAGACAGGGGAGGGGGTCCCCCCCTCCCCGTCAGCCCCACCCCCAATGGCGATAGTCACCACGGTCCACTGTATGAAGACTTGCCCGAGAAAAAGGCCGATCCGGGGGACAAGCTTGGCCCGGGCATTGTTTCAAAAAGATATCAGCCCCGTCTCTTCCTGTACACCACAATAAGGGCGAGGGCAAGGACGAGCGCACCGCCGCCGACGAATAACTCCGACGATATCCCCTTTGGCCCGGGTTCATAGAAGGGGTTGTTATTCGGAGGAAACTCGAATGATTCTCCCAGTACGCTTCTGATAATAAAAGTCGTCTCATCGCTCCCGACGACTTCGCCGTCCTCTCCGTATGCCACGATCCCGTAGGTGTGGTTGCCCGGCGTGAGGTGGAAAGAGTTCTCTGAAGAGAGATTTGCGACCCTGATCCCGTCGACGAAACCGGCGACTGCGGCAACCCCTTCGGGCCTCTCGATCAGGTAGACGAGAGAATGAATGCAGCCAACCCTTTTTTTCAGGCCCATGGTCTCAATATCCTCCTGCGAGCGTTTTCCCCAGATTGCGATCCCGACATTGTTCTTTGCCGCAACCGGGAAGTCGAGATCTCTTCCCTCTGCGGTGAGATGTATCTTCTGCCGGTTGCCTGCCGGGTCATAGCCGACGATCTGCACTTCGTGGGCGCCCGGGACATACCGTACCGGTCCCCAGAGAGGGTTTTCAAGGCGGTCATAGCCATTCACCTCTGTGGTGTGGATGCCCTGGGGCAGGGAAACCGAACCCGACGGGCAGGGGCCGAGGTTCTGGCCGTCGACGATCACCTCATAGGTGAGGTCTTCCGGGGAGTCGTAATAGACGGTCCCGTTCTCCACCCGGGCCGCATATTCAGGAGGCGTCAGGTCGCCGGTGTCTTCCACCCAAGAGATTGCACCGGCCACCGCCCCGGCGCACTCGGCGGCGAGGGTGTAGTTGAGCCTTTCAGGACGGTCTTCCGGTGTATCCCAGATTATGTCATGGTTTCCCCAGTCGACCATCCGGAGCGCCGGGAGGTGCCGTTCCTGAAAATTGACCTCGTCTCCCACCGAACTCATATCGCCGAAGTCGCGCTCATATGTGATGCTCTCGCTCTCGGGGAGCCACTCGTAGAGCCATCGGTGCTGGGGAAGGGCGCGCGCTCTGAGAGAATCGCCGTATGCCACGCAGTCGAGGTTGACGGCGGCGATGATCTCGTCGTGGCGGTCTTCGTGCGCGTCCAGCCACCGTTTACTCCCGAACAGCCCCACATCCTCGCCGGAGAAGGCGATGAAGTAGATGGTCCGGTCCGGATCCTCGTCCTTTAGGAGGCGGGCAATTTCCAGCATCGAGGCGACGCCGGCGGCGTTGTCGTCGGCGCCCGGATACACCTCACCGGGGAGTTCAGGGGCGGCGGTGTCGTAGTGAGCGGAGATGATCACGGTCTGGTTGCTCTTCCCTTCCTTCACCCCGATCACGTTGGAGCCGATGAGCACCGATTGTACTTCATAACCTCCCCCTCCTTTATACGTCGCGACCGGCACCTCGAAGGACTCGACGGTCACCGTAAGTCCGCGCTCGCGCATCTTTTCACCGATATACCCGGCCGCTTCTTCCTCGCTCCCCGTGAACCGCGAGAGATTGCAGAGGTCGCGGGTGACGGTCTCGATCTCGTCGGCGTCCGCGGTGAGTGCGGAGGTCGCGGGGACGAGGAGGATAAATAGAGCGAAGACAAAATAGAGCCTTTTTGTGGTGATTAATGTTTTTTCATGAGAGATACCCAAAAAAGGGGGAAGTTTTTGTTTCATCCAGGCATCTCCGGTCACTTAAATTTAATGTCGATTACATCGCTTGCTGACTCGGATCCTCCGCTACAAGAGATATCAAAGTGGAACACGTCACCAGGGCCGCTTGGCCTGAACGTATACTCGAGCGTTCCGTCCCAACTCTCGTCACCGCCTGGTGCGTCATAGATTTCTTTCTTGGCGAGTACTCTCCCACTT
Source organism: Methanoculleus sp. UBA291 (assembly GCF_002499755.1). Taxonomy (NCBI): domain Archaea; kingdom Methanobacteriati; phylum Methanobacteriota; class Methanomicrobia; order Methanomicrobiales; family Methanomicrobiaceae; genus Methanoculleus; species Methanoculleus sp. UBA291. The sequence goes on from NZ_DANC01000020.1 coordinate 118,885, forward strand.
TCATCTTTCAAGAAGAATTTAGCGGTCTGCAACCACACATCGCCGGTCTCAATATACTCGCAGTTGACTATGAGCTTGTATGTTTGACCACTGACATATATGACATCGGGTGACTCGCCATTCGCGAAACAGGACATACCACCGGTTTCATCAACGATTAATGTTCCCGCATCGCGTATGTCCTCAGAGTTAACTCCATGAGAGTCGGTCTGCTCGCTCCCGGCACTCGCTGCAGGAACCAGGAACATCCCGACAAGGAGAAGTCCTGCTAAGACAGCGAGTACGCTTCTGTTTTTTCCTTTCATTTCTCTCACATTTCTCCTCCCCGAAGGCGCAGCACCGCAACAGTTATCTAGGTTGACGACCCATGCTACTATAATAACCTTCGGGCAAGTTGTTGGGGCGGGAGGCACTCCTGTTAAGTTCTCCAGTCCCAGCCGGACACCGGTTTAGGCATCCGCAGTTCAGGCTATGGTCTTTTATCTATATTAATCTATCGTGGCCCTCTTTTGGCTCTCGAAGAGATGGGAGCCTCTTTCTCGATACAATAAACCCATACCGTCTTGCGACTGAAAAAATCAGGCAACAACAGTGAAGACGCCCCAGAACGTCTTTACCGGGAGGGAGAGACCCCCGCGCACCTGACGGTGCCTAAGCTCCTTTTCGTCGCACCCACTCGAAACTCTTCGAGTTTCTCAAGCCCCCGCTCTACGACCGGTCGCTTTCTCGAAGACCTCCGGTCTTCTTAAACTCCTGCCGCCGGACCCCCGGCCAATCCGGCCACACCGATGGCGACGTTTCTTCCCCACGTTGTAGTATCGTATTATCTAATCGTGCGTGCCATTTTTTGGTATATGGAGATTATGGATATTCTCAATACCACGACCGTTCCGCTCTCCGATATCACGCTTGAAAAAGTCGTCCTCGCCGCGATCATCGCCGTGATCGGGTGGATTGTGGTGCGAGTGCTCATTTCCGCCTTTACGAAAGCACTCTCCCGGGCCTCAAACCTGCCCGGTCTGGTCCTCGAGTTTCTCGTCCGCTTCTTTGCGATCCTGCTCTACGTGGTCCTCGTCCTCGTCGTCCTCGCGACGCTCGGAATGGACGTCTCTTCCGTGGTGCTCGGGCTCTCGGCAGTGATCGGACTCATCCTCGGCTTCGGCCTGCAGGATACCATCACCAACCTCGCTGCCGGGGTCTGGGTGGCGGCCATCCGCCCCATCGACAAGGGGGAGTTCGTCGAGGTCAACGGCATCTCCGGAACGGTCACCGCGGTCGGGATCATGGCGACCGAGCTCCTGAAAGCCGACAACACCTATATCACCATCCCCAACTCCCTTGTCTGGGGGAGCCCGGTGATCAATTCCAGCCGCATGGACACCCGCCGCGTTGAGGTCAAGGTCAGGATCGCCTACGACAGCGACCTCAACCTGGCGATCAGGGTCGCCACCGACCTGATGGCGGCCCATGAGGCGGTGCTCTCCTCCCCGGGACCCGCGGTCGTCGTCACGGAACTGGGAGAATCGTCAATACACCTCGCCCTCCGGGCGTGGACAAAGACACCCGACGCCGGGCGGGTGAAGGGGGACCTGACCCGCGACATCGTCGGGATGTTCAAGGAGGCCGGCGTTGAGATCCCCCTTCCGCAGATGGACGTCCACCTGAACGGGACGGAATGATCTCCATCATCTGTGATTGTCTGGTCAGGGCCCCCTCCTTGACGAAGGGTCGAAAGGGGAGAGACTCTCCTCTTCCTCACCCGATACGCTCAAAGTCGATGAAGCCCTTGTACGGGTCGGTCGCGAGCAGGCGGACCCGGACCCGCCGTCCGACCCGGAGCCCCTGGTCACCCAGAACGACCTTCCCTTCGGCCGGGGGGTCGATCAGCCTGACATACGTCCCCTTCTCCGAGGCGCCGGTGACGAACGCCTCGAACGTATCGCCGATCCGGTCCCGGAGCATGACTGCGGCCGCCGCCTTCCGGGCGAAGCGTTCGACCTTCTGGGACGCTTTGTCCCGGTCGGTCAGCCGGACGGCGAGGTCGTCGAGTTCCTCGCAGGTATACGGGCATTCGTCCCCGGCGATGACTGATTTCAGCAGTCGCTGGATGATGAGATCGACGTAGCGCCGGTTCGGGGCGGTGCCGTGGGTGTAGTCGGTGACGGCGAGGGCGAAGTGGCCGACGGGGATGTCGCCCGGCCGGAACGCCACGTATTCGCCCGCTCCCATGAGTTTTACCACCGTAAGCGAGAGGTCGGGGAAGCGATCGGGGTCGGCGGCCTTCTGCCGGATGAGGAAGCGCGTGAGCGCTTCTGCGTTCGGTTCGGCGGGCAGGACCGCACCACGCTCCGCCGCCTCCCTCACGATCCCCTCCCAGTTCTTCGGCGTGCGGACGACCCGGTGGATCATGGGGAGCCCGGCATCGCCCAGAAACGCCGTCACGGTGCCGTTCGCCGCGATCATGAACTCCTCGATCAGGCACCGCGCGCGGTTCTGCTGCTGGACGACGAGACCCATGACCCGACCGTCCGCCACAACCGGCTCGGCTTCAATCGTCTCGAGGGCGAGCGCCCCCTGCTCCGTGCGGCGCTTCTTCATACGCACGGCAGCCTCGTCCTGGAAGAGGACCTGCTCCCGGAGGCCCGGTGTCTCCCGGATCGCCCGGGGAACGGGCCCGATCCCCTCCAGCCAGTCGCCGACCTCCTCGTAGACGAGTTTCGCCCGGTTCGTGACGATTGCCCGGTAGATCTCGCCGGGCCTCACGCTTCCGTCCGGGAGAACGGCATACTCGATGACGACCGCCATGTGCTCCCGGCCGGGCAGGAGCGAGGTGATGCCCGCCGAGAGACGGTCGGGCAGCATCGGGAAGGTCGTAACGCCGGTATAGACCGAGGTCCCGTTGTGGGCGGCGTGCCGATCCGTCCGCGACCCCTTCGGGACGTAGGCGTCGACATCGGCGATCGCGACCCGGACCCGGATCTCCCCGCCGGGACCTCCCGCGCAGACCTCTATCTGGTCGAGGTCCCGTGAGTCGTAGTTGTCGATAGACGACCAGAGGAGCGACCGGAGGTCGCGGCGGTCGCTGGAGATCGCCGGAAGGGTGTCGGCAGCGAGAGAGTTGACTTCCCGGAGGACGGAAGGCGGGAACGCCGGGATAAAACCGTAGTGTTCCATTGCCGACCACGCGATGGCCTCGAGGTCGACGGGCTGCTGGTTCTGCATCTGACTGATACCTTTGTTTCAGGGCATATATATGAGCCAGGGTGCGGGACGACCGCTGCCGACGCTCACCGGTCTTTCGTCCACCAGATCGCCGCGGTCGGCCTTACGGATGCTTCGACGTACTTCCCGGATTCGTTCCGGGAGAGCACATGCGCGAAGTACTCCCGGACGGGAGCGAGGGCTTCCGGAGCGGGATCGTGCATCCCCATCCAGGTCCGGGCGGCCTCGTCAACGGAGTCGTAGACCGCCTCCCAGACGGCGCGATAGATCCGGACGTTCGGGTAGATCCCGGCGTCGTGAAGGATGTTGACGGGATAGATGTAGTCCGGATATCCCTTCCGCAGGGCCGCCGCCTCCCCGAAGACCGTCCGGTACAGCGCCATCTCTTCAGGGCTCCGCCACTCGCCCGCGTGCCAGAAGAGGTAGACCCCCCGGAGAGCCGCAGCGTCGAGTTTCCGCAGGGCGGCGGCGAGATCGTAGAATCCGAGCGAGAACGCCGCAACGACCACGTCGTGCGGCTCGATATCCCTGCCGACCACGGCGTCCTCCCAGCGCATCCGGACGCATGAGTAGTTCGAGAGCTCTTCCGTCGCCATCTGTTCCTGCAGAACGGCAAGCATGCCTCCCGAAGGATCGAGCGCCGTCACGTGGGCGGCGGTGCGGGCAATCGGGACGGCAAGCCTTCCCGTCCCCGCACCTACGTCAAGGACGGTCTCGCCGGGTGCGAGATCCAGAATCCCGAGTTCCTGCTCCGTCGCCTGCTTCTCGTCGCGGGTGACCCGCCGGTAGGCGGCGGCCCGCCTGTCCCAGACAGCGGCAGGATCGTGCTCTTTCTGGAGGCGCTCCGGGGAGTTCACATAGATAGCCTTCCAGAGTTCGTTCCAGTCGATGATCCGATACATGCACATTCATCTCTCTGCAAGGGTATAGTTCCAGCCAATCCCTCTCGAACCGACCGGTCGCCGTCTTCCCGGGACGCTCGATCTACGGCCAGATTGTATACAGGATCTTCCCGCCTTTGAACAGGGTGATCAGACCGCCGCTCTGTGAGACCACAACCCCAAGAGCGTTGGTTGACTGGGTGATCCCGGCGATTGAGGAGTGCCGCGAACCGAGCCCTTCGGGAATGTCCACGCGACTTGTTTCCACCGTGATGTACCGCCCTGCCGCTTCGACGGTGCCGTCCCCCCTGACGATGAACGCACCGTCCAGCTGGGCAAATTCTTTGATGTTGCCACGGATTCTACTGTCCGTTATCTGCCGCTCGGCCGGACTGAGTCCCTGGAACGGGTTTAAGACGAACTGCCGCGAGTGATCCAATACGGCATCGGTGTCCCCCACCACAAACGAAGTCCCGACTGCCTGCCCTTCTCTTCCCTCGCGGGCCATGTCGATGGCGATCTGCAGGACCGAACCAAGAACCGCCGGCGTGACATCGGTTCCGGAACAGATCCGCTCCAGATCTTCAGCAGACGGTAGATTCTTTGAGGAAGAGCCGGTTATTTGCGTGATCCCGCCTGCTTTTGCAGCGCACCGGGCTTCTCTCTCCCAGGTGTTCGCCGTCTCGAGGTATTTCGAATGCCTCCTCCCGGAGAATTTTCCAGCCAGTGTTCTGAGCAGATGGGCACAGATGTAAGCGCTTGCCGCTGCAGTGGTCATGTCTCTTCGCTCCATCGCCTGATGATAGAGGTCCTCCTGTATTGCCACCGCCCTTAAGAGATCGGAGACCGTTGCCTGCTCCCCTCTCCGCCACATAATTCGCATAACAATCCCCCCCAGCGCCACGACAACGACGGCGGTGACAAGGATGATGATGAATATGGTGAGGTTTTCCTCCGGGGGCGGGGTCGATAGAGCCGGCGTAATCGGCCCCCGATCATCCGCATTGAGCTCCAGGGAAAGTGCTTTGGCGATTGATTGTCCGTCCGACTGTTTTCCCGTGACATTTACCGTGAAGAGTCCCGTTTTCGAGTACTGGTGGGTTGCAGGGAGATCCGGATACTCGGTGATGTTTCCGTCGCCCCAGTCGAGACTGACCGACGTGATGGTCACTCCTGGCGATACGGGATTGAGGTTCCCGTTTATCGTTACATTCTGTCCATCGATCACCGGATCGAGAAGCGTGAGAACCGGCGCTCCTGCCGGTAGCATGGGGTTTGTCGAGTTCAGGATGTCGCCCCATATAGAAGGCGTTGGCTGTGTTGCTTCCGCACCGACCGCACCGGGCAGTACAGCAAGCATCAGACTCAACGCAATAAGAATCAGCCATATTCTGGAGGAGGAATATAATACTCTATGCATGGCAATGTGCTCGATCCCTACAGAATATCAAGATCTATTGCTATTAAAAATCGTTGCCCCGAAAACGGGGGCGCTGCCGCTGATCTCCGGGAACGGGGAAAGATATTCGCCTGTTTCGCGGACTCTCCTGACCGATACCCGTCTCCCGGCGCGCCCCTTGACGGATACGCATCGGTGGGCCCCCCGTAGGGGCAGCGCTCCGTTTTCTTTGCCGGAACGAAAAAGAGCAGGGGTCCGCCGTCGACCCCCTGCAGACGCGGTGGAGCGCCGCGGTCACCGGGCCGAGATATAAATCTTCATGCATAGAGCCGTGATCGTGGCGATCTCATGAGGGGGGAGGTATGCCGATGATCGGCAGGCGTCCGCTGCGCTCGCCTGCAAAGATGCTTGAAGAATGTGTTTTTGGGCCGTTCGGGAACGCCCGGCCGCTCCTGTTTCAGATGAACACCCCCTCGTTCCCGGGAGGGAGAACTCGCGCGAGAAATCGTTAAGAAACTATAGTATGGGCCTCCGGGTCTGTATTTACGTGTCCGTCCCTGTAGCAGCCTATATTTTATAGCGAGAATTGATATGCTCAATGCAGGATTACCAGTAACTAACTGATCCTACAATGCTTGACTTTACCGTGCTCCTCATTGTGGGCATAATTATCATCGCACTTTTCTTTGATTTTACAAATGGTTTTCATGATTCGGCAAATTCCATCTCGACCGTCGTCTCGACGAAGGTTCTCTCTCCGAGAAACGCCGTGCTCTTTGCCGCGTTCTTCAATTTTATCGCGGCTTTCGGATTCGGTGTCGCGGTTGCAAGCACCATCAGCAATATCATCCAGCTCGATTATGTCGAAACCTCTATCATCCCCTATATTGTTCTCTGCGGTCTCGTCGGGGCGGTTGTCTGGAACCTCATGACCTGGTACCTCGGTCTGCCGACGTCTTCGTCGCATGCGCTCATCGGGGGCCTGATGGGCGGGGGCATAGCCGCAGCCGGTATTGCGGCAATTAAGATTTCGACCGTCGAAATCATCGTCATTTTCATGGTTCTGTCGCCTATCATCGGGCTTCTCATGGGCTTACTGTTCATGACCGCAGTGGTTCGGGCTTCCGGGGGCTCTCCCCGACCGGCGGCCGAACGACACTTCAAGCGCCTTCAGCTTCTATCAGCGGCGGCGTACAGTTTCAGCCACGGGACCAACGATGCGCAGAAAACGATGGGGATTATTACTCCGCTCCTCTTTTCCATCGGCTATTACGGAACGAGCGTCGACCCGAACCACCTGCCGGTCCCGCTCTGGGTGATCCTTTCCGCGCACGCGGCAATTGCGCTCGGTACGTTCTTCGGGGGATGGCGCATCGTGAAGACGATGGGCTACGGTATCACAAGGCTCCGCCCGGTCCACGGATTCGCGGCGGAGACGGCAGGCGCGGCGACAATCATCGGGGCTTCCCTCGCGGGAATTCCGGTGAGCACGACGCATATCATCTCTTCTTCAATCATGGGCGTCGGCGTTACTAAAGGAGCGCGATTCGTGAAGTGGGGCGTTGCGCGCCGGATCGTCGCGGCGTGGATCCTCACGATACCGATCAGTGCGTTGATCGGGTTTCTGGCGTTCCTGGCACTTCGTCTGGTGCTGGGGGTGTGACCGTCCTTCTCCGCCGGTTGTCCGGTGCAGCGACCCGTTACGGCGTCTGCTGGACGATTGTCCACGAAGATGCCGGCCGGATCTTCAATGATGAAATGTTTCGGGCCCCATACCTCCTTTGTATACGAAAAGACGATCTTTAGCCCTCCACCTGTATTGCTACTGTACTCTCTTTTGGCATCCTCTACGTCGTAGGTGATGATGATGCCCTTTCCGTTATACGCATCGCGGAGAAACCGGGGCTGGTTGGAGAGGTCCGGTTTCATGAACCCGAGCTCGATGCCGCTTGCGTGCTTCAGCTGTATGTACCAGTCGGGCCTCAAAGCCCTGCATCTCTCAAGTTCCGGCGTGACGGCGATAGGATATTGTGCGGCTACATCTATCGGCTGCATATCAGATTCCTCCGTCAGTTCTTGTCCTCCCGACACAATTCCTCAATGAAAAAAAGTCTGTTAGGACCAGAACGCCGCAGGCAATCCCTATCCGACCGTCAAGAACGGCGGGAAGTAGCGGTTCAAGGTCGGTGCGTTCTGTCGTGCTCGATGGCAGATGCGGGGTGCGCCGCCGGAGTCGGGAGAAAAAAGGACCGGATATTCCTGGAAATCAGTTCTTAAAACTGTGGATCGGTGCGGGAATCCGTCCGCCACGATTAATGAAGTCCGCGCAACCGAATCCGTTGACCCTCTGCACCGGTGCATGCCCGAGCAGTCCGCCGAACTCGACGGTGTCTCCAACATCCTTTCCAATCACCGGGATCAGCCGGACGGCGGTCGTCTTCTGGTTGATCATCCCGATTGCAGCCTCATCCGCGATTATGCCGGATATTGTCGAAGCGGGTGTGTCGCCGGGAATTGCAATCATATCGAGGCCGACCGAGCATACGCAGGTCATCGCCTCGAGTTTTTCGAGAGTGAGGGCCCCGCGGTTCACCGCATCGATCATCCCCTGGTCCTCGCTGACCGGGATGAATGCCCCCGAAAGCCCGCCGACAAAGGAGCTCGCCATAATCCCTCCCTTCTTCACCTGATCGTTTAAGAGGGCGAGTGCGGCCGTCGTCCCCGGTGCACCGACCGATTCGAGCCCCATCTCCTCGAGGATCGCGGCGACGCTGTCCCCGACGGAGGGCGTGGGGGCAAGAGAGAGATCCACGATCCCGAACGGAATCCCGAGCCTCTCCGACGCCTCCTGGGCGACGAGCTGCCCTGCACGGGTGACCTTGAAGGCCGTCCTCTTGACCGTCTCGCAGAGGACCTCGAAGTTCTTGCCCCGGACGCCTTCGAGTGCGTGCTTGATGACTCCCGGGCCGCTTACCCCCACGTTGATGACCGCATCAGCCTCGGAAACACCGTGAAAAGCCCCGGCCATGAACGGGTTGTCGTCGGGGGCGTTGCAGAGGACGACCAGTTTCGTACAGCCAAGGGAGTTATTGTCCTTTGTCGCCCGGGCCGTCTCCCGCACGATCTCTCCCATCAGTTTGACGGCATCCATGTTGATTCCGGTCCTCGTCGAGCCGATATTCACCGAGCTGCAGACCCTCTCGGTCGAGGAGAGAGCCGCCGGGATCGAGCGGATGAGCGCTTCGTCGGACGGGGTCATCCCCTTTGAGACGATGGCCGAGTATCCCCCGAGGAAGTTGACCCCCGTATCCCGTGCGGCCCGATCAAGCGTCTTTGCAACCGTGACAAAATCCTCCGGGGACCTGCAGGCCCGTCCGCCGACGAGTGCGATGGGGGTTACGGATATTCTCGTGTTTACGATCGGAATTCCGTACTCGAGTTCGATCTCCCTCCCGGTTGAGACGAGGTCTCTGGCGAGCCGGGTGATCTTATCGTATATATTCCGGTTGAAGGCGCCGAGATCGGAGTCACAGCAGTCGAGAAGGCTGATGCCGAGCGTGATGGTTCTCACATCGAGCTTCTCCTGCTCGATCATCTTGTTCGTCTCGTTTACCTCGAGAATAGTGACCATAAATATTCCTCAGATACGGTGCATTTTTGTAAAAATGTCTTCCCGCTGGCACCGGATCTTAACGCCGATCTCATCGCCGAGAGCTTCGAGTTCGGTCACCATTTCGGCATACGGTTTTGTTGATCCGCTGGTATCGACGATCATCATCATATTGAAGTACCCCTGTACGATCGTCTGCGAGATGTCCTCGACATTGGCCCGGTTATCGGCAAGATACGTACAGACCTTCGCGATGATCCCCACTGCATCCTTTCCGACGACGGTAATGATTGTCTTGCTCATGCCCTTCTCCCGTCCCTGTATAGATCATGGTAGGATGTTGCGGCGGTTCAAGGTTTGCCGGGAGCGTCGTCGTGAGGTTGTTTACCGCAGATCCCCGAACCACCGTGAGAAAGAGACTCGCCGTCGAGCGGCCTTCCACTCCTCCGGAAAATCGTTGGGCGGGCGCGCCACCGCAACTGCAATACGCGGATCGTCTGCGGCAAACGCAACCACATGGCCGCTCCCAGGGTGCAACCTGTTCCGGGTCGATGCCGATCACCCGGCGTGGTGCGCCACCGCTCTCGCCGAAGTCCCGGTAGTCGGGTGCCGGCAACCCCGGTCGGGAAGCACCGGCCCCGGGCGGACAACGGAGGTAGCCGACACACGTGACGCTACTGGAATCGGAGTGTACCTCTTCTGATCAACTATACGGGCCTATCCTGCTGGTTCTGGTGCAACACCGCCCTGCAGGAGCGAGCCCGAAACGGTTATCGCGCGTTCTCGTCCGGCTGTAGCATACCGAATGTGTTGCCCTCGGTATCCTTGCAGTACATCAGCCATCCGATGCCAGGCACCGCCATTCTGGGGACGGCGATGCTCCCGCCGGCTTTGAGTACCCTGTCGGCGGACCCGTCCAGATCGGCAACGCCGATCGTACAGACGTATGCGTTCACGGGCTGCCCTTCGGCAGGTGCAGGGCCCTGGCGGAAGATGAGGCCGCCGTTGATACCGGGCTCGGTCTCAGGTCCGGTCGTCACCATCCAGTACCGATTTTCATCTTTCATCTCGACACCAGGCATGGTCCATTCTTCGATCTCCCAGCCGAACACGTCCCGGTAAAACTTCACCGCCCGCTTCGGGTCGCCTGCGTGTATCTCAAAGTGTATTACCTTGTTCATGCGATTCATCCTCCTTCTGTCAGGTGGCAGAAGAGTTTGTTTGTAACCCTGACTCACTCCGGGTGCGGATATATCTTTCCGGTGATACAGCATAGTGCCGTGCGCAGCACGGGTTTCCCGGGTCCTCCGGATAAGACAGATCTAACCCGGGAACTACGTCATAGCCTAACCGGCGGGGAGGGGCAGCAAAGCCGGAGGTATCTCCTGTTAGGAGCGGAGCGGGGGGTTCATCAGGCCGGCGTGTGTATATGCGGTATTCACGGCTACGTTCACTATCGTTGCACCGGCGCCGCGTGGAGCCGGGACGGGCCGCAGAGGATGATGCTGACCGCACTGACGCCCCGGCCGGACGAGTGTACCGGGAGATGGGAAGCCATGAAAAAGTACAACAGACAGGACCAGATATCGATGGCCGAGATCCGCGGGGCATCCCTTGGGCTCATGCTGTCGCCCGCGACGCGAAAGGGAATGAGGCGGCCTGTTTTGCTGCGCGTGCCGCAGGCCAGGCGGTGGCCCACGTCCCCCAGCGCGCCTTCGGGGCGGCTTACTATGCTCTTAAGGCCGTCGCGGCGGCCGACCCCGACGATGCCGGGGTTAATGTTGCCGGGGAGCGTGAGTGGCAGGCGAGGCGTCTTCCGGAGGAACTGAGGGAGAAGAACATGAGACCAAATAATCATCCAAAAAAGGGGTGACGGGATTTCTATCAAACTACAAACGGGTGAGGGTTTTTGAGATATTATTTTTGCTCATTATAGTGTAGAGGCAGTTTTGCCACGGTGAGAGCAGGGGAAAACGGTGTTGGAATGAGGGTAACGTAACGAGTTTGCTGT
>NZ_DANC01000018.1:0-43470 GCF_002499755.1 Methanoculleus sp. UBA291
TACAGCAAACTCGTTACGTTACCTACCTTTCAGAGGAGTTGGGCGGCAGAAAGGCGGTAATTGCGATCGACGAATTTCCATATTTAATTGAGCTGAACCGCGGAGTTGTATCAGTCTTTCAGAAGATCTGGGATGAACTCCTTGTAGAGAGCAATATATTCCTGATACTATGCGGCTCTTCAATGGGAATGATGGAAAACGAGGTTTTAGGTTACAAAAGCCCGCTATACGGGAGGAGAACAGGAGAATGGAATGTTTCATCGATGTCATTTAGGCATGTAAAATACTTCTATCCTGATTATGAAAAAGCCGATCTGTTCAGGGTATGGGCAATATGCGGAGGCGTACCTTTTTACCTTCAAAAACTTGACGGCTCCCTGACAGTCGAAGAGAATATAAAGGAAAAGATCCTCAAAAAAGGTGAAATCCTCTACAACGAGCCCGGAGTTCTGCTCAGAGAAGAGTTCAGGGAGCCGAAAATATATACACTCATCCTGAAATATCTCTCCCTTGGGTACAATAAACAGGGGGAATTATCTTCGGTCACCGGAATAGACAGGGGCAACCTTTCAAAATACCTTTCAGTGCTTGAAAACCTCCATTTTATTGAATATATACTCCCTCTTGGGAGAAGAAAAGGCGGAATCTATGAGATCAATGACCAGTTCTTCAGGTTCTGGTTCAGATTTGTATATCCGAACCTGTCGGATCTTGAAATGAGCCTTGTTGATGAAGTCTATTCCCGTATCTCTTCCGGGCTCAATGCCTATTACGGAAAGCAGTTTGAGCATCTGGTAATCGAACAGATAAAAACCAAGGAAATCCCCCTCCCTTTCTCATTTACTGATGTCAGGCCCTGGTGGCATAAAGAACATGAGATTGATGCAATTGTCACCAACCCGGAGAACAGGGAGATTTTATACGTGGAATGTAAATGGAAAAGTCTTGACAAAACCGGTGCCGAAAGGACCCTCTCAGGGCTTGAAAAAAAGTCATGCTATGTTCAGTGGAATAATGAATCCAGAAAGGAGTATTTTGCTCTATTTGCAAAGAAGATAGATGGAAAAGAAATTCTGCGTGAAATGGGATATAGTGTATTTGATCTTGATGATCTCTGAACAGAACTATTTTGGCAAGGTATAGGCATGATATACTCTCTCCATCGGCAGGCAGAGACAGACCGAGAAATGATTATTCCTGTTTGTATTCTTTTAAGAGTGTATACAAAGTATAATACTTCTCATACAACATTTGGATGAGAAGCCGGATAAAGAGATGTCCCTGATGACGTCAAAACAGATCCCGATCGTCGCCTCTTCATCCGGTACCGGGAGGATGACGGTGACCTCCGAATCGCCGGAGGATGGACGCGTTGGAGTCTCCGGTCCTCCCCCTCTTCATCCCGCCTCTCCCTGCGCGGGGCCGACCCGCCATCCGACCGATCGGTCGATGCCGAGCGTTTGTTCTATGGGCCGCTGGCGGTGGCAGGCCGGGGCGGACCTCCCGGACCTTGCAGGAAGGAGTTGTACCCCGGTCGGTTAGGAGCGTATCCGGCGGTTTGCGCGGGACTACTTCGGGGAGTATGCCGGGTACGCGCAGGAGTGCCTCTACTGCGCCCGGGGTCCGGCACGTCGCCCCCGGTGAGGCTCACTCCTCCTTCTTACGGACGCGCTGCCGGATGATCCAGGCTGCCGCCAGCAGGGCGAGGATACCGAGCCCGACGAGGCCGGGGATGACGATATCGCTAAGGTGGATAGGCACTCCGCAAATCGAGATAACAGGCGAGGCGATGCCGATGGCGACCTATTTTCCGGGAGGGACAAACACCCTGTCAGCAGCGATATCCCGGGGCCCGCGCATCGTCGTGTTGTAAAGATGCGCCCTCGTCTCCGGGGGCATGCTCTCCAGGAATTCAGGGCAGGTCATCTCATAGTACTCACCTACGGATGCGTTCTGCTCCAGTATCCGCTGGTATACCAATGCGTGCGATTCGTTGAAGGGGCACTCGACGGCGAGCTGCTGGCCTGCGGTCTCTTCAAAAACCAGCCCCGGCACAGAAGTAAGAACCGCCAGCAGTGCAAGGAGCAGGAGAGAGATCCGGGGACTGTGTGTCATCGACCTAGAGGTGGGCGTCCGGGATATAAGGTCGTGCCGGGACCTTTTCCAGCATCCCCGGTTTCCGGGTCTCCACTATCCATGCCTTCCCCCCGCTCACCCCCCGGTGAAACTCGCGATAAACCCGTTCTCCTTCATCCCGAGCACCTCCTCCGGCGTTCCGTCGGCCAGCACCTTCCCCTCCTCAAGGAGGCAGAGGCGGTCTGCGAGTTCGAGGACGTCGCGCAGGGCATGCGTGACGACGATGCAGGGGATGCCGGCATCCCGGATCTGGTCGCGGAGCTCCGTCCGCATCGCGCCTCGCGCCCGCATATCCACGGCCGCAAGCGGCTCGTCGAGGAGGAGGAGTTCCGGGTCGAGGATCAGCGCCCGGGCGAGGGCCACCCGCTGCCGCTGGCCTCCCGATAGCCGGCCTACGTTGACGCCGGATAGGTCGGAGAGGTTCATCGCGCGAAGGTGCTCCGCCACGGATCTGGCTATCTCCGGCTTCGGCACCTTCCTGCACCGGAGGCCGAACGCCACGTTCTCAAAGACGGTCATATGCGGGAAGAGAGCGTAGGACTGGAAGAGGTGGCCGATGTTCCGGTTCTCGGCAGGGATATCGATCCGTTGTCCGTCCGAGAAGAGCGCCCGGTCCCCGAGGGTGATCTCGCCTGCATCAGGCGTAAGGATGCCGGAGACGAGGTTCAGCACCGTGGACTTGCCCGACCCATTCTCCCCGATGAGGACGAGGGTCTCCCCCGACCGGACCGAGAGCGCGACATCGAGGGGAAAGTCCCGCAACTGCCTGATAACATGGAGAGAGAGCATCAGTACCTCCTCCGGGTGACGATCTTCACCGCGGAGATCACCGCAAACGATATCACGACGAGGATGATGGAGAGGCTGATCGCGGCGTTCATGTCTCCCTGCATGGTCGTATAAATCGCAAGCGGCATTGTCTGGGTACGGCCCTGGAAGTTCCCGGCAAACATGATCGTGGCGCCGAACTCTCCGAGCGCCCGGGCGAACGAGAGGATTGCCCCGGAGACGAGCCCGCCCCATGCAAGCGGAATGGTAATCCTGAGGGCGACAGTTCCGGGGGACGCCCCGAGGGTCCGCGCTGCATCCTCGTAGAGGCGGTCGATCGCCTCGAAGCTCGCTCTCGCCTGCCGGATGTAAAACGGCGAGGCGACAAAGACCTGGGCCGTGACCACCGCGAGGGTGGTGAAGGCGATCTGGATGCCGAAGACGTCGAGGTACTGCCCGACCACGCCCCGGCGCCCGAACGCCATCAGCAGCGCGAGGCCCGCCACCGCCGGCGGCAGGACCATGGGGAGGTCGGTGAGGGTGTCGACGAGCTCCCTCCCCGCGTAGTCCCGCCGTGCGTTCACCAGGGCAAGCGGCGTCCCGAAGAGGACGACGATCGCCGTGCTCACCGTCGCGGTGACGAGAGAGAGGGAGAGCGCATCGAGGACCACCGGTGCGGCAAGTGAACGAAAGAAAGCTTCCGGCGAGATGCGCAGGAAGAGCGAGACGACCGGCAACGTGACGAAGAGGAGGAAGATAACAAGAAGGACGGAGATGAGGAGGGCAAGCGCCGCCCTCCAGAACCGCGTCCGGCTGCCGGAGAGGAGAACCTCACGCTCAGGCAGGGATCGGGTCAAATCCATAGTCTGTCAGGATGGCGCTGCCGTCCGGACCCCGGACGAATGCTATGAACGACTCTGCTTCAGTCTTGCTCGGCGATTCCGCAAGGATGCCGAGCGGATAGGTGGCCTTGACGTTGTACTGGGCCGGGATCTCGATCCGCGTCACTTTGTCCAGGTCGTCCCTGGTGACGTCCGACTTGTAGACGATCGCCGCATCCGCCTCGCCGAGCGCCAGCTTGGGCACCACCGAACTCACCGCTGTCTCCTCGGAGATGACGTTCTGCATCACGGCTTCACGGTATGCCTCGCCGTATGCAGGGTCGGCAGCCAGTTTCTCGAGCATCTGCCGGGTGTAGTCGCCGAAAGGAACATCCTTGGTGCCGATGACGATCTTCACGCCCGACTTATTCAGGTCGGCAAGACCCGTGATCCCCGCCGGGTTATCGACCGGGACGATCAGGGCCAGATTGTTCTCGAGGAATGGGGCCACGGTGCTGTTGTCCATGAACCCCCCGTCCTGGAGGGCCTGCATGTGCTTCGTGCTTGCAGAGACAAAGATATCTACGTTCGCTCCCTGTTCGATCTGGGTGCGGAGGGTCTGCGAGCCGTCGAAGACGAAGTCGACCTTGACGTTCTCGTTCTGTGCTTCATATGCTCTCCCGATATCAGTGAAGGCCCCCGTGAGCGACGCTGCCGTAAAGACGGTCAGAGTCGTTTCCCCAGGAGCCTGCGGGGTGGTCGTACACCCCGCAACCAGGAGAGCGGCAATAATTAGAAGACTTACGGCAACAAGGGTTGCCGGAACTGACATCTTCATGCTACACCTTTCCTATAAAAGGGTTGCAGTTCCAGGTATTTAATTTAGTTTATTTTATACATTTATTAAATAAAATAGATTAACCGTTTCCTACAGTATTAAAAGGTATAGTGTCGCCGGACCTCGCCGCACAGAAAGGAGGGAACAGGCGGGCCCGAACCGGGAAAATGGCCCTCATCGGAGATCGACGCCGGGGCGAACGTGAAAACAGGGAAAATTCAGGCTTTATTTGAATGATCCTTGCAGAAATGAAGCAGGTTCTGATCAGGAACACCGTCGCTTCACTTCATCCAGGAGTTCGCGACGGACCCCCTCGATGCGCTCGTTCACCATCCGGGCGAGGGGGTCCTCGCCCATGGAATCGTAAAGCATTGGCCGGTGCGGCACCTCTTCGAGTGTCCGGGCCTTTGTCAGTTCCCCAATGACGGCCTGTGCCATGTTCGAGTACTCATCGCGATCGACCTTAGCCTTCAACCACCGGTACAGGTGGCCCGGCAGTCGCACACCCACCTGTTTGCTTGAAACGGTATCGGGGGACTCCATCTCCTATTTAGGTAGCCTGCAGAACAGTTATATCCTGTCATTTTTATTTTTCTATTGCGATACCATAGGATACCAATAGATACCATTAAACCTTCTTAGACCCGATCTAAATGCATGAGATGGAGCAAGCCGGTCAGCCTGTGCCTGCCGGAAAGCGTCCGACAGGCACAAAATGAATGGGGCTGCAGCACGACAGAGGGGAGCAACCACACCGGAAACAAGAGGGCTGATACGTGCACGTAATAACCCGTACCCAAAAGACACCGGGCTCATCGAACGCCGTCGGGGATACCGATGAGGGGACGTGCACTCCCGACCCCTTCTGCGGTTGCCAGCACCAGGACCCCGTTAACGGCAGTCGGGGAGCGCACGTCGCCCACCAGTGCCCCAGGTGCGGGTCCCCGGGAGAGTTCCACGGAACCGTCGATCTCTCCGACCGGGGCCTCTATGCCCAATACCGGTGCGCCGGGTGCGGCCACGGGTTTATGGTGAGAATGAGATGATACCTATAGATAACATTCAAGAGCATGGCATTCAGGGAAATTGACGATGAACTGTGGAGGATCGTCCAGAAGCACCTTCCTCCGACGAAGCCGCACGTCGGCCGACCCCGACGCGACCCTCGCGGGTTGTTCAACGGCATCCTCTACATCCTGACCACCGGCTGCACCTGGCGCGACATTCCGGTTAAATATGGCACGAAATCGACGATTCACCGGTATCACCTTGAATTGTGCGAGAAGGAGGTGTACCAGGCGATCTTCTTCGACCTGCTCCGTTCCGGGTATGAGATCCGGAAAACACGGAAGATCAAAAACCGGAAACTGCAGAGCGGTTTTCGTGTCGATCTCTCGCGCTGTGTGACGGATACCAACGATATCCAGGCGCAACAGGGGGATCGGCCGGTTGTAATGGCAATAAACCGGTAGACGGGAAGAACAGTCCCCCACCCGGACCATTCCGGGGGTTCGCCCCCGATCACCTCCCGGTAAACGGTGAGGTTGGCCAGGAACGTCTGCCGCAAGGTGTGCCCGGGATAAAAGCCGTTTCTCCGGGTAGACCTCCGGTGCGGCCCCGGCGACAGAAATTCTACGATAAGTATCCGATCGAGATGCACCAAGGGTTTTCGGGATCTTTTGGGACGACATCAGGAGATCTCCGAAAACGCCTTTCCGGGATGGGGACGGCCTGACAACGCAACGGCTCGGCACCTCTCCGCCGGGCGTTCTTCCGGAACAAAAAAATTTACGTCCCGATCGCCCAGCTGTTCATGTAGGTCTCCTGCTCTGGCGTCAGACGGTCGATCGAAAGACCGAGCGCGGCGAGTTTCAGCCGCGCCACCTCTTCGTCGATGGCGGAAGGGACGTCGTGAACCCCGGGAGCGAGATCGCGGCCGTGTTTTGCGATGAACTCCGCAGAGAGCGCCTGGACGGCGAAACTCAGGTCCATCACCTCGACCGGGTGGCCCATGCCCTTCGGTGTTGCAAGGTTCACGAGCCTCCCCTCGGCAAGGACATGAACGGCCATGCCGTCGAGCATGTAGGTGTCGATCCCGTCCCGGTGGACGGTGGAGTCCGCGTGGGATGCGAGCCACGCGACATCGATCTCCACGTTGAAATGGCCCGCGTTCGCAAGGATGGCCCCGTCTTTCATCTTCGGGAAGTGCTGCCCGGTGATGATGCCCGCATTCCCGGTGGTGGTGACGAAGATATCGCCGAGGGCCGCCGCCTCATTCATTGTCATGACATCGAACCCGTCCATGTGCGCTTCGAGCGCCCTCCGGGGGTCGACCTCGGTCACGATGACGCGGGCACCGAGACCCCGGGCCTTGCGTGCAAGCCCCCGGCCGCAGTAGCCGTACCCCGCGACGACGAACCGCTTTCCGGCGATGAGGACGTTCGTCGTTATCATGATGGATGCAAGTGCGCTCTCCCCGGTGCCGTGGACGTTATCGAAGAAATGCTTCATCGGGGTATCGTTGACGGCGATAACCGGGAATTCGAGCGCCCCGTCCCGTGCCATGGCGCGGAGCCGGTGGATGCCGGTCGTCGTCTCCTCGCACCCGCCGATGACCGAATCGAGAACGTCCTGCCGCTCGGTGTGGATGCGATAGATCAGGTCCATACCGTCGTCGATGGTGATCGCAGGACGGGCATCGAGCACCCGATCGATGGCCGCGTAGTATTCCTCGACGCTCGCACCCCGACGGGCATAAGAATGAACCCTATCCCGAGTGTTGAGCGCCGCCGAGACATCGTCCTGGGTCGAGAGAGGGTTGCACCCCGTGATATGCACCCCGGCACCGCCCGCCGCCAGGGTCTCGACCAGCACCGCAGTCTTTGCCTCGACATGCAGGGCCATGCCGACGGTCATGCCCGAGAACGGTTTTTCCTCGATAAACCGCTTCCGAATAGACGCAAGGACCGGCATATACTGCCGCGCCCACGCGATTTT
The DNA here is from genome assembly GCF_002499755.1 of Methanoculleus sp. UBA291. Taxonomy (NCBI): domain Archaea; kingdom Methanobacteriati; phylum Methanobacteriota; class Methanomicrobia; order Methanomicrobiales; family Methanomicrobiaceae; genus Methanoculleus; species Methanoculleus sp. UBA291. Next base: position 7,561 of record NZ_DANC01000018.1, read on the forward strand.
GAGATCTCCAGATTCCATTAATTCCACCAGACCGGTATCTGTCCGGAGAGTTCTCCGGTTTGCCTGTAAGGGTATCTTTCGGGATCACTTAAAACTGAGGGGAGCGGCACAGGTTTCAGAGGAGCAGGATCGCCCGCGTGGATGTGCAACATCTATTGACAGATGTCCGCGAGGAGCATCCCCGGAATGTTCATCCGATGGATACGCTCATTGAACACGGATTTTCTCCGGATATCCCCTCGAGGGGGGGGAGGGAGGAGCATCCCCCCTCCCCGTCAGCCCCGCTCCCATTGACGATATCCAATGGAATACCACGAAGGCGCAACCGTGGTCCCGGGATAACGTCCCGCACACCGGATAGTGCGTCTGCCCGGTTCCTGCGGAACCTCGCAAGGTACACCTCGCACATACCAAACCCTCATCACCTCCCGCTCCCCAACCATTACCCATGGTTCTGACGAAGCGGATCATCCCCTGCCTGGACCTCAAGGACGGGCGGGTCGTCAAGGGCACGCACTTCGTCGGGCTGCGCGACGCGGGCGACCCCGTCGAGCTGGCCCAGCGCTACAACGAGCAGGGTGCGGACGAGGTGGTGTTCCTCGATATCACCGCCACCCGGGAGGACCGGGGCACCATCGTCGACGTCGTGCAGCGGGCGGCCGATGAACTCTTCCTCCCGCTCACCATCGGCGGAGGCATCCGGACACTTGACGACATGAAGCAGCTCCTCCGGGCGGGTGCGGACAAGGTAAGCATCAACTCAAGCGCCGTCCGGGACCCGGGACTGATCTCGCGGGGCGCCGAGCGGTTCGGCACCCAGTGCATCGTCGTCGCCGTGGACGTCCGGCGGAATTATGAAATGACGCCGGGAAAAACGCCGATCGCCCTCGCCGACGGCCGGGAGTGCTGGTACGAGGTCGTGACTCACGGCGGGAGTAGGCCGACCGGGCTTGACGCCGTCGCCTGGGCGCGAGAGGCCGAGGAACGCGGGGCCGGCGAGATCCTGCTCACCAGCATGGAGACCGACGGGACGAAGGAAGGGTTCGATATCCCGATCACCAGAGCAGTCTCGTCGGCGGTCGGGGTCCCGGTGATTGCAAGCGGCGGCGTGGGCACCCTCGAACACTTCTACGACGGGTTTACAAAAGGTAAGGCCGATGCCTGCCTCGCGGCAAGCGTCTTCCACTACGGTGAGTTCACCGTCCGCCAGGTGAAGGAGTACCTGGCGGAACGGGGTATCCCGGTACGGCTGTAAGGTCGAGCGCAAGCGCCGCCACCGGATGCTCGAGGTCGAACGCGGTTAAGACTGCCGGGTGGATCTCCCCGAACACCCCCGCAATCCTCCCGCCGACGACGATGTCCCCCCGGCGACCGTCGATGAACGCCGGGTCCGCCGACTCAACGACCGTGTAGGAAAGGGAGAGTTCCCGGCAGAGGGCATCCGCCGCTGCATACGCTTCAGAAAAATCGGCCCCGGGGTGGATGCTGACCGCAGCGACCTTCTGATACGTGACGCAGGCCTCGACCACGTCGCCCACCGCAAAGAGCCGTTGCGGGAGTTCGCGGTGCTTGTTCGCCTGGAGCATCTCCATGAGCAGCGGAAGGAGGTCGGTGCGGACCACCGTCTGCTCCTCGCTGATCGGGTGGAGCACCCGCAGGGTTCCGGGCAGGGGCTCCCGCTGCATGTTCGAATAGAGCACCCGTTCGTTCGTGAGGGTGAACGGCATCATCTCGAGGTATCCGAGACCGGTCATCACCAACCGGACGGCGGCCGCGATGGCGGTGGTCGGGTGCTCCTCTGCAATGGTTGAGGTTGCCGGGAGGACGGCATCGAAGTTTTCGAAGCCGTAGGCGATCGCCACGTCCTCAAAGATGTCCCAGTCGTGCAGAATGTCCGACCGGTAGCAGGGAACGAGGACCCGGACCCGCAGGTCTCCGTCGGGTTCGGCACCGAACCGCATCCGGCGGAGGAGCCGCGCCATCTCCTCCGCCGTGAGGGGGAGACCGAGGAGGGAGGCGCACTCCCCGACCGAGACCACCCGCTCGGCCGGCGCAAGCGAAGGGATCTCCCGCCCGTCGACGGCGACCGTCTCAATCGTCGCCCCGGCCTCGGCGAGCGCGGTGCAGATGATGTTCACCGCCGTCATCACCGCCTTTTGATCGGTGCCGGTGCAGTCGAGCAGAATGTTCTTCGTTGCCGTCGTGACCCGCGTCAGTTCCCCGTTGATGATCGGGGGGAACGAGAGAACCCGGTCGTCGGCATCGACGATCAACGGGAACCGGGCGAACCCCTCAACCAGGCGGGCGTAATCCCTGCCCTTCGGGTGGTCGGTAAGGATCTCGTCGAGGGTCATCTCCCGCTCGAAGTCCAGCGGAACGAAAGAGCGGCTCCGGGGTGAGGCGATATACCGGAAGGGCGGCGTGACCGCATCGAGGTCGTGGACGCCGATCGCCACTTTGGCCCGTCCGCGCCCGACCGCCCAGTGGAGAGCCTCCTGGAGGCTCATCAGGCTCTCGATCGCCTCTTCGTCGAGGTCGACGTTCCGGATCACCGCCGAACCCAGGCACGGCCGGATATCGGCAAGACCCGGGTCGACCGAGAAGGCGATGCCCGAGGGCCGGACGGTGTAGACCGGTAGGCCCTCCTCGATCCCGAGGAACCCGCGCATCGCCCGGGCAACGCCTTCGGGCGAGTAAAGGTCCGGCCGGTCCGGGAAGAACTCGACGTCCACGTGGTCTTCCTCAATCCGCTCGATATCGGCCCCGATCATCGGAACACGGTCGATGATCGTCTGTCGGTCGGTCCCGGTCAGCCGTTCCAGGTACCGGTAGGGTAACGTGATTACTGCCATCTCACCGCCTCCCGCCGTAGGTGGGCGTCTCCCGGACCCACTCGACGTCGCTCCGGTAGAGCTGCCGCAGGTCCCGGAGACCGAGTTTCAGCATCGCAACCCGGCTTATCCCGAGACCCCACGCGAGCACCGGGTGCTCGATCCCGAAGGGTGCGGTCACCTCCTGCCGGAAGACGCCCGCTCCCCCGAGTTCCACCCAGCCAAGCCCGTCGACGTAGACCTCGGGCTCCACGGAGGGCTCGGTGTAGGGGAAGTAGCCGGGCCGGAACCGGACCTTCTCAAAGCCCATCTTTCCGTAGAACTCCTTCAGGAACCCGAGAAGGTGGCGGAAGTTGACCCCCTCGTCCATCACGACGCCCTCGAGCTGCTCAAATTCGGCAAGGTGGGTGGGGTCGATCGCTTCCCGCCGGTAAACCCTGCCGATGCAGAACGCCTTCACCGGGGGCTTCGGGTGTCTCGCGAGATGCTGGATGGAGAGGCTCGTCGTATGGGTCCGGAGCACGCACTGCTGCGCCTTTTCCGCGCTCCAGACGCCGCCCCACCCGGTGGAAGAGGTCGCGCCGCCGAATTCGTGCATATCGCGGACGCGCTCATACCCTGCCGGGAGCGGCCAGCGCTCGCCAAGGAAGAAGGTGTCCTGCATCTCCCGCGCCGGGTGGTCCTGCGGCTGGAAGAGCGCGTCGAAGTTCCAGAACGAACTCTGCACGATCCCGCCCGCCATCTCCGTAAATCCCATATCAAAGAGGATGCGGCGCATCTCGTCAAGGAGGCGCTGGTAGGGGTGGATCTTGCCCGGGTAGACGCGCTTCGGCAATTTCCCGACGTCGTAGCGCCGGAGAGAGAGACCTTTCCACGCACCGGAGAGGATCTGGTCGCGGGTGAGCGTCCCCGTCTCTTCCTGCAGGTCAAGCCCTCCGGCGAGGAGGGCCTTCCCTCCGGGCGCCATCGAGACGATGTAGGTGACGGCCTCCTCCTCTGCGACGAGCCCGCGCCGAAGAAGATCGGCAACCCCCACGCTGTCTTCGACCGCACCGCTCTCGCCGAGCCGGGCAAACGCGGCCTCGTCGGGCCCCGGGGCGGAAGCGCCGGTCTTCTGCACGACCCCGTCCCGGATGGCGACCCAGCCCTTCTTCCGCATCCAGCCGATCCCGATCTTTGCAAGCGGGTGCCTCTGGAGGTCCCGCATAGGGATCGTCTCCCCGAAACTCTCCAGTAACTGCCGCTCGGGAAGGCCCTTCCCAAGGTAGGTCCGGCCCTCCTCCGTCGGAGTGAATCGCCGGGAAATGCGTTTTTCCACGTTCACAAGCCCCCGTTCACCGGCGAGATTCGCGTACTGCACCACCGCCTCCGGGCGGGCGCTCATCTTCTTCGCAAGAATAGTCGCGTCGGCGGACCCCGTCGGCCCCAGGGCGACCAGGAGTCTCTTCTCGTTCAGCGTCAATTCCACCGTTCACACCTCTTCCGCAAGGTGCTCGACCGCGTCCATTTTCTCCCGCAGATCCACGAGAAACGCCTGCACCCGCTCCAGCGTCTCCTTCTTGCACTGCCCGCAGGTGAGTTCGCCGCTCTCGCACCGGCGGCGTAAGTCGGCGAGTTCCACGTCGTCTTCGAGCATGTGGAAGAGGTTTAAGAGATAGACCGGACAGCGGTCGGGCTCGCCCCCAAGGCGCCGCTGTTCCTCAAGCGTCATCCGCCCCCCGGTCAACGCCGCCATAATCTTCTTCTTGAGCGACCGCTCGGACTCGTAGAACCCGATCAAACTGTCGGGTACGCTGCTCGACATCTTCCCGCCCTGAAGCCCGGGTATGAAGATGTGGTAGGTCGACGAAGGGAGGTAGAACCCGAACCCGCCGTGAGCGATCTCGATCTCCCGGACGGCGCCCTCCACCCGGTCCATCGAAAGACCGGTGACGTCCACATGGCCAGCATACTTCTTTGAGCCCGGGAACGCACGGGATACGGCCTCGAGAGCCTCTTCCGGGGCGTTCTTCGACCGAACGCTGATGTGATCGCCCCGGTCCTCGACCGTAAACATCCGGAGTTTGTAGGCCACGTCCCGGGTGAGCCGGATGTGCGGGTCCTGGTCGAGGCCGACCGGGACGACCGTCGGCGCCGGGCCCGCGTCGAGCTGCGGGAAGAGGATATCGGCAACCTGGGTGGCGACACTCACGGCGTGGGAGAGCGAGGTCTCGGGCCCGAACCCGTAGATCGCCGAGAGGTCCGAGAAGTTCACCTTCGTGGACGCCTCGAACGCCAGGTCCTTCAAGCGCTCGTTTTTGCTCTGGTAATAGGTCGTTCCCTCAAACCCGAGGGCGTAGAGGGCCTTGAGGTACTCTTTCCCGAACTCGCGGCACTTCTCCCACGAGAGGCCGCGAACCGCATGCGCCTCCCGGTCGGCAACGGCCACGTAGCCGTTCCCGCCCTGCCGGATGTGCCAGACCACCTCCTTCATGACCATCAGGTGCCCGAGGTGCGGGAGGCCTGAGGGCATGAACCCGGTCAGCACGTGAAACGGTGTGCGGTTCCGGATGGCATCGACAATCAGGCCGTAGTCCCGGTGTCCGACGACAACACCCCTGCGCATAAACGACGGTACCTCGGGAAGTCTGCGTGCGACCTCACCGATCGGCCCGATGCCGAATTCGGCAAAGAGTCGATCCACATCGATGGTCTGGTTACTCGACCACGGATTCATTTCGGACTGCATGGTCTCTGCTCACAGTTTGATTCGGGCAAATTCGACGTATCGGATATCGGTAGTGTATATGCAGGCAAACAACATCTTCTTTTTGACGCTATGCGCAAGCCTGACCGAGCGTGAGACCGCACTCATCGGCAGGGTGGTCCCGGACGGGACGGCATGGACGAGCATCTCGGAGTGAGGCTTTTTCCCGGAGTAGACACGGAAGTGATGGCCGAACTTGTATCCGGTTCTCGGGATGTAGCCCCTCCCCCGGAGGTCGGAGAAGACCCGCTCCTTTTCGCGGATCTCAACGTCCTTTTCGGCCACCGAATCGAGAAACTGCTCCGCAGTCATCGGTTCGCCGTCCCGCGTGACCGCAAGACAGTGCCGGCGCATGAGGTAGATCGACTCGACCGGGCGGAGGAGCAGCCGCCGGGAGTCAAGCCGTTTGCCGTACCAGTCCTCTTCAAGCGGCGTCCCCGGCGGCAGGTGGGCCAGCGCGTAGGTCCCGAAGAGGGAAGCCTCCACCGGCGGCATGCTGCACCCGGCCGGCTCTCCGACCCGGGGGAGGTCCTGCACACGCACCTCATAGTAGGTCAGCTCGTCCTCGTCGTCGACGACCGCGAGGAGGTACTGTTTGCGCATGTTGACCGCTGCAAGCACGTCCTGACCCAGTCGGTCGAAGTCGACGAGGTCCCGCTCGGAGAGAACCCGGATCAGGTACTGGGACCTCCCGACCCCGGGCCGGTGACCACGGCGGAAGACACGAAAATCGTGCGGACCGGGCTGAATCACGTACCCCCGCTCGCGGATGTCGCGGTAGACGAGGTACCTGCGGATAAAGTTCGGCTGACCGGCGAAGAGGCCGAGCAGGGCGTCGAAGTCAAAATCCTTTACGTCAATCTTATCTCGTTCTATGAGGTAGAGCGCCTCTTCGGGAGAGAGCCGGAGGCCGTCCCCCTCCAGCCTCCCGTAACCGCCCTGCTCATAGAGCGTGCGTCCCTCACTTCCGAGGCGCACCCAGGTTCCGTCGAATATCGCCGACACGTGCTAGAACTATTGGGAGTGCACGGACATTAAGGGATTGCCGACACGGTCCGGGGTGCCGAACCACCATGTTTTTTGCGTGCTGCACCTCACCAAGTGATGATCTTATGACGGAAAGACACCGATTCTTCTGGCAGCAGGGGATGGTCCTCGCGGCGCTGCTCCTCGCGGCGGCGCTGCCGGCAGGAGCCTTCGCCGCAAGCGAGGCCGCCCCGTCGGTCTCTTGGAACGTGACGTTCTCGCCGGAGAATAACAACAAGTTCGATGCCGTTGCACCGACCGCAGACGGCGGATATATTGCTCTCGGCTCCGCCCTTACGGAGGTCTACGGCGGCAAAGAAGACCTGCTGCTCGTAAAGACCGACGGCAACGGCACGCACGTCTGGAACCGGACATTCCCCGACATAGCGCCGGCCTCCGTCACAAAGACCGCTGACGGTGGATACATCATCGGCGCATACAACGTCTCCACGACCGGGTCGGACCAGAATATCACCTATCAGGGCAGTTCTTTCCTGATCAGGACCGACGACGCCGGGACCGAGAAGTGGCGGCAGGTCCTGTCCGGGATGATGGTCTCGTCCGTCGCAGAGACCCCTGACGGCGGGTACGCTGTCATCGGATGGCTCTGGAGCCGATCCGAATCGATAGACGACACGGCGGCAGCGATCGTGAAGACCGACGGCAACGGTACTCCCGTCTGGAACCGGACGTTCCCCGGCACCGCCGCGAATGCAGGGCTTGTGACCGCCGACGGAGGGTACGTCATCGGGGGCACGAAATCCCCCTTCAATAACGACCGGGGAGATGCCTTCCTCATCCGCCTCGACGCCGACGGCAGCACCCTCTGGCACGAGAATTACGGGGCCCCGACCATCTACGACATCAAGGAGGCTGACGACGGGCGGTTCGTCTACGCAGGCAACTACTGGTACGGCCTCGTTGACGCGAACGGGGAGGAGATCTGGCTCAAGAACATGGAGGGCCTCACCGGCTACGCCGTCGGCCTGCGGCCTTCCGGAGGCTACCTGATCGCAGGCACGGACCAGAGGAGCAGTGAGGGCTTCGCCTTCGGGACCGATGGAGACGGGGCAATTCAGTGGAACACGACGTTCCCCGCAACCGGGGTCTACGCGGCCGGCAACGCTCCCGACGGCGGTTACGTCCTTGCGGGCATCCGGTTCCTCTCGCCCGACACCAGCGCCGCCTGGCTGGTCGGCCTTGAAGAGCCGGCCGAACCCGCACCGACGACGCCGGGCTTCGGCGCAGCGGTCGCCGGGACGGCGCTTCTCCTCCTGGTCGCGGAAAGAAAGATGCGAAGGTAATCTCCCGCCCCTATTTTTGTGTGAAAAAGAGTCTTTCAGGAGTTTTTCCACCTGAGGTAAAGGAACACCCCCACCCCCACGATGAGGAGGGCAGCCAGGCCCGGGACGAGGGGCAGATCCCGGGGACCCTGCCCGGTCTCCGGCGGCGGCGGGGTGCCTTCCGCGACCACCTGCACCGCGCCGGTCCCGGGCACCTCGATAAAGAGCGCATACAGGCTGAAGTGAGAGACATTGGCCGTGACGCTCCGGGTCTCCGGGTAGACGGCGGTGGGGACATCCTCCCAGTCGTCCGCCGACCGGTTGAACCACCGTACCAGGAGTTTGTTCTGCCCGCTGCCGTTGTAGACGGCGTCCCACTGCCCTTCCGTGAAGTTGAATGCCAGGGTCGCCGCAGGCGAGAAGGCGGCCCCCTCCGGGCCGAGGGTGCAGGCATACCCGGCAAATGCATACGCACCCCCACCGGGCACCGGGGGTACGTCGGCCGGATCGAGGTCCCCGAGGGTCACCGCAAGAAGCGGTCCGCCGGCGGCATCAACCGCCCGGACCCCCTCCGCAATAGTGAGGGTCGCGATGCCGGCGGGAGAGGCGATCCGGACGATCTGATCCACGACGCCGGTCTCCCGGAGAGGCAGCTGGCCGGGCTCAGCCTCATCCGGGGGGGCGGAGGTCGGCGTCGGGGTCGCTGTTGCGGTCGGAGCCGGCGTGTTCCAGTCCGGGGCAACCCAGGCGAAACCGCCTCCTCCGCCACCCCCGCCTCCCGTTGAGGTCGCCGGCGGGGGCGGGGTTGCCGGAGCAGGACGGACGGAGATATACCCGGTCTTCACCGCGGTGCTCTTCCCGGCGGCGTTTTCTGCGGTCAGGTTGACGGTGTAGTTTCCGGCGGCCGTGTAGGTGTGCTTCGGGTTTTGAGCGGCAGATGTTGCCCCGTCCCCGAAATGCCAGAGCCAGGAGGACGGGACTCCGGCGGACGTGTCGGTGAACGCGACCGTGAGGGGGGCCGTACCGTTGGGCGGTTCGGCACGAAACCCTGCAGCAGGCGGACCCAGGACCTGGATCTGCCTGGTTTTTGTAGAACGGGCGCTGCCGTCGGAGATCGTCAGGTTGACGGCATACCTCCCGGGCTCCTTGAAGACGTGAACCGGGTTCCGTTCGGTTGAGGCGGCACCGTCGCCGAAGGCCCAGGACCACGACAGAGGCCCCCCGGTCGATGCATCGGCAAACCCGACCGCGAGCGGAGCGGGACCCGCGGTTACATTGGCGGTGGAGTCGGCAGAGAGCGGCCCGATGACCGTTATGTAGTCTTTCCGGACGGTTGTATTCTCCCCCGCGGCATTTGCAACAGTGAGAGAGACAGTGTAGGTACCGGGATTCCGGTACTGGTGAACTGGGTTCCGTTCGGCCGAAGACGCCCCGTCGCCGAAGGCCCATAACCACGCTCCGGGCCCCCCCGTCGAAGCGTCGGCAAACCGGACGGCAAGCGGCGCCCGGCCCTCGGTGACGTTTGCCGAAAACACTGCGGCTGGTCGTTCGATCACGGTAATATAGCCGCTCTTCGTCTCAACGTCGCTCCCTGCCGGGTTTTCGACCGCGAGCGAGACGGTGTAGGTGCCGGCCGCCGTGTAGGTGTGCTCCGGGTTCCGGTCGGAGGAGGTGCCGCCGTCGCCGAAACGCCAGGACCAGGCATCGATCTTGCCGGCCGAAGTATCCGTGAACCTGACTGTGAACGGCGCGGTCCCGCTCCGAACGTCGGCCGAAAACGATGCGATCGGGAGTTCGACAACGGTGATGTAGGCGGATTTTGTGATGCTCCCGCTGCCCGCCGCATTGCCGACGGTCAGACCGACGCTGTAGGTGCCGACCGCCGTGTAGGTGTGCTTCGGGTTTTGAGCGGCAGAGGTCGTCCCGTCGCCGAACTCCCAGAGCCAGGTGACGGGATTGTTCGCCGATTTGTCGGTGAACTGCACGGTGAGGGGGGCGCCGCCCGAGACCGGCGCGGCGGAGAAACCGGCGGCCGGGGGTTTTGACGGCTCTGCACGGATGAGATCGGTCTTCGCGACGGTGTCGGACCCGAACCGGTTGCTCACCGTGAGCGAGACGGTGTAGTTCCCCGGGCTCCTGTAGGTGTGCACCGGGTTCCGGTCGGTCGAAGACCCGCCGTCACCGAACTTCCACTCCCATTCCTCCGGATCGTCGTCGGACCGGTCGGTGAACCGGACGGTGAGCGGGACCGTGCCGGAGGTCCGGTCCGTCGAGAACTCCGCCTCCGGGGGAGCACCGCCGGTATAGGTGAAGGCATAGATGTCCGACCCAGAGCCGCGACCGTTCTGCCAGACAATCCGATTACCGCTGACGGCAGGGTAGAGTTGCTCGGTAGAGGAAGGAGCAAGGGACATCTGCGCCTCCACCCCCAGGGAGAGGTCGCAGAGGTAGATGTTCCACACCCCGCCACGGTTATCCTCCCAGGCAATGAGGTCACCGTCGATCACCGGGGAGACCTGCCCCGCAGGGTCGCGGGTGATCCGCGACTCCCGGCCATCCTCAAGGTCGTACATATAGATGTCGGGATTCCCCCACCCATTCCGGTAATCCTCCCAGACGATCCGATTCCCGGATATAGCCGGATATGTCTGCCGCGCACTGTCCCGGGTGATCCGCTGCTTCTCCCGGGCCTGGATATCATACGCCCAGATGTCGCCGCCCCCGGTGCTCTCCTCCCAGACGACGTACCGCTCGGAGAGCGCAGGCTTCCACTCGGTCACCGGCGAGCAGTCAAGGTAGGTCTTGCGATCGGTCTCGATGTTGTAGAGGCAGATGTCGACGCCGTCTTCCTGCGTATCGTACCAAACGACGTGGTCCCCGTAGATGACCGGCATCCGCTGGGCTTCCGGATCGTCGGTAAGCGCCTTCGTTCCCGTTGAGAAGCCAAAGAGGTAGACATCCGGGCTCATGTTCCGGTTGTCCTCCCAGACGATGTAGTCGCCCGAAACGGACGGGTATTTCTGCCCACCACCCCCGTCCGTGGCTCTCCGGCCTGTGTCGCCGGGGGTATCCGAGTAGTAGATATACTTCCCATCCCGGCCGTCCTCCCAGACGACCGTATCCCCATCGACATCAGGATGCTCCTGCGGTCCACCGGCGGTGCAAAAACGTACGAGTTCTCCCGGGGCCGCCTGCACCGCCAGAGCGGGCGAGACCAGCAGTCCAAGGACGATACAGACTATAATCAGCGTTTCACGTTCAGCCATCCTTTGATCACCACGATGAGAACGCCCCCTTCGTCCCATGCGATGGTGTTTGCATGCGCGGGAGCCGGAACAGGTCGTCTCCCGGGCATACAAACGAAATTCCCGCGGAATACCGAAGAATAGCCGGTATCCCGCCGGATAAAGGGTTCGTGAGTTGCAGGATGGCGGTATAAATATAAATCCCTTGCTATGGCCGACAGCAGGGGAGAGGGAACCTGATTATTATAAGAGGCACTGAATATTAATTAGATCGGGCGCCGCCAGGGTGTAATCGGCAGGCATACGCTCATGCACCCGCAAGTTCCCGGACCTTTGCGATATTCCCGAGATCGTCCCGCCGCTCGTCCACGGGCGTTTCGCAGATCAGGGGGAGGCCCCGGACGGCCGGATGGCGGAGGATGTGCCGGAATCCCTCCTCGCCGATGGACCCGAGCCCGATGTGCTCGTGCCGATCAAGCCCGCTCCCGAGAGCGCCTTTGCAGTCGTTGAGGTGGACGACCCGGAGGCGGGCAAGGCCGATCAGGTCCTCAAGCTCCCCGAAGACCGCATCGACTCCCTCCGCAGTCCGAAGGTCGTAGCCGGCGGCAAAAGCATGGCAGGTGTCGAAGCAGATCCCGACCCGCTCTGCCGCATCGAGCCCGTCGAGGATCCGGGAGAGGTCGGCGGCGGTCGTTCCCACGCTGTTCTTCTCCCCCGCGGTGTTCTCAAGGAGCAGCATCACGCCTCCCTCTCCGGCATCGGCGAGCGCCCGGTTGACGGCGGCGACAACCCGCTTCTGCCCCGCCTCCGCCCCGGCGCCGCGGTGGTGCCCGAGGTGGGTCACCAGGTAGGGTATCCCGAGGAGGGCGCAGCGCTGGAGTTCGCGGGTGAGCGCCGCGACCGACTTCTCATAGATCTCATCGTCGGGAGAGGCCGGGTTAGGGAGGTAAGGCATGTGGTCGACAACCGGACCGAGCCCGGATGCGCTCATCGCCGTCCTGAAAGCATCGACCGAATCAGGGTCAAGGTCCTTTGCCTTCCAGCCCCGGGGGTTCCGGGAGAAGATCTGAAACGTGTCGCAGCCCCGCTCGCGCGCTCTCTCGACCGCAAAGGCGATTGAACCGGCGATGGAGACGTGGCATCCCACCATTACCATAACCGTAACTCTCGACCCGGAAGCGTTTAGGCCTTCCCACGGCCGACCTCGCGGAGCACCGCCGCACCGAACTCCCGGGTGCCGGCGACACCGCCGAGGTCGCGGGTCTGGATGCCCGCACCGAGCACCCGGCGGACGGCCTCCTCCACGGCCGCGGCGGCGGCGGCATCGCCGAGGTGCGAGAGCAGCATCGCTCCGCTCCGGATCGCTGCGACGGGGTTTGCGATATTCCTCCCTGCGATGTCGGGGGCGCTCCCGTGCACGGGCTCAAAGAGGGCATGACGCTCCCCGATGTTCGCGCTCGGGAGCATCCCGAGCCCCCCCACGAGATAGGCGGCGGCGTCCGAGAGGATGTCGCCGAAGATATTGGTGGTGACGACCACGTCGTAGCGATCCGGGTGCATCAGGAGGTCGAGAGCGAGCGCGTCGATATAACAGGTCCTGCAGGGAACCCCCGCCCGGGCGGCCTCTGCCGTGCAGACCTCGACGAAGAGGCAGTCCGACTTCAGCACGTTCGCCTTGTTGCCGACGGTGAGGTGGCGGCGGGATTTCGCGAGGGCGCAGGCGTAGCGGGCGATCCGCTCGCTCCCCCGGCGGGAGACGACCCGGACGGTGCAGGCCCGGTCGGATTCCATCCACTCGATGCCGGAGTAGAGCCCCTCGGTGTTCTCCCGGACGATGACGATATCGACCCCCTCGCCCCGGATCGGCCGGACGTTCGCGTAGAGATCGAGTTCGCGGCGGATCTGGAGGAGGACGCTCCGGTAGCCGGGGTCGGGGGGCGTCGTGACGGCCCCGAAGAGGACGGCGTCCGCCGACCGGAGGTCGGCCATCGTCTCCTCCCCGCAGGCGTTTCCGGTCCGCTTCCAGAGCCCGTAGCCAGCCTCAACCTCGAAGAACTCGAGGTCCGGGCGCACGGCTTCGATGACCGCGCGGGCGATCGGCACGACCTCGCGCCCGATGCCGTCGCCCTCAACGACCGCGATCTTCGTCATTCTGCTTCCTCCATGCGGCCGCAACGTGCCAGACCGCCTCAGCGATCATCCTGGGCGACGCACCCCAGTGAACGACCTCGCCGAACCTGCCGTTCCAGCGCCCGATGCCGGACCGCTCGCTCCGGCAGCACCGGGCGATGAAAGGCTCGTCCGCCACCGCCCCGAGCGGGCAGATGCTCTCCACCGTGACCGTCTCGTCGTACCACTCCCTCACCAGTTCTTTCGCAGTAAGACACCCCGCAACCCGGTCGCCCGGCCGGAGCCGGTCCGCGTCGAGGGTGCGGGGGAAGCCGGCCGCGCGGCAGGGGTAGACGTCGGCTTCGATCTCCCGGATATCCCGGATATGATGCTCGAAGACGACCCCGAGGTCGCCGAAGAGCCCGGTCTTCTCCAGGTCCTGGAGCGTGGCTGAGAGGTGGGGGCGGGGCGGGGTGATGTCGTAGACGTGGATACGGAGGAGCCCCGAGAGGTCCGGGTCGAACACGAACGTGGTCTGTTCGTCGTGGCCGAAGAATACGGTGCACCGGCGCCCGGACCGGGCCGCCGCCTCCATCAAGAATGTTCGATCATGGATGTTCACGCGATCCGGGTAACGGTAGACCTCGTCGCCGGCGGCGAGCACCCGGGTCGAGAGCACCGTCCGTATCAGCCCGGTCTCGCCCGGATCGGTCTCCACCTCGAGCACCTCCATGCCGCTCGCGGTCTCCCGGACCAGGTAGCGCGAGAGGAAGTAGGCCCGGTTCCCGTACGGAGTGCCGGTCGCGGACCCGACGTACTTGCAGTGCGAAGGAAAGATCATCGGTGCGACCTCCAGTAGGGGACCAGCCCTCCGGCCCGGAGGATGGCGACCATCTTCGGGGAGAGCGGACGGGCGGGGTAGCGTTCCCCGTCAACCTCCACCCACCCGCTATCGAGGTCGAACGCAACGCGGGCGCCGTCGGTGCAGGAGACCGCGGCCTCGATCACCGGCAGGCCGACGTTGACGGCGTTTCGAAAGAAGATGCGGGCGAACGACGGGGCGACGACCCCGACCACCCCGGCTTCCCGGAGGGCGACCACCGCCTGCTCCCGGGACGACCCGCACCCCATGTTCCTCCCGGCGACGATGACCGCGCCCCTGATGCGGCCGGCGAGCGTCGGGTCGAGATCCTCAAAGACGTGCTCCGCCCAGACCGAACGGTCTTTCGTCCGGAGGTAGCGGCCCGCGATGATGAGGTCGGTATCGATATCGTTCCCGAGGCAGACCGCCGATCCGGCTCCCTGCATCATACCGCCTCCGGCACGGCAATCTCACCGGCGATGGCGCTCGCGGCGGCGGTGGCGACCGACGAGAGGTAGATTTCGCCGCCGACACCCATCCGGTTCTTGAAGTTCCGGTTCGCGGTGGAGAGACAGACCTCGCCCTCCCCGAGCACGCCCGCGTGCGCCCCGAGACACGGCCCGCACCCGGGCGTCGCCACCATGCACCCCGCGTCCACGATATCGGCGAGGACGCCGGTGGCGATAGCCCGGGAAAGCACCGCGCGCGATGCGGGGACAACCAGGGTGCGGACCGCCACCTTCCTCCCCCGGACGATGCGTGCGAACCGGGCAAGGTCCTCGTAGCGGCCGTTCGTGCAGGTCCCGACGAAGACCTGGTCGAGGTGCGTGCCGGCGAGGTCCTCCGCCTCCCGGACGGTGTCCACCCGGTGGGGGACCGCGACGAGGGGGACGACATCGGCAAGGTCGATATCGAGAGTCCGTTCGCAGCGGCAGTCTTCCGGCGCCTGGGGCGACGCCGCAAGGCCGTAACTCGCGAGGTAGCGGACGGTGACCGCATCGGCGTAGAAGAGCCCCGTCTTTGCCCCCGTCTCGACCGCCATGTTGCAGAGGGTCAGCCGTCCGTCCATGGAGATCCCCGCCGCCCCTTCGCCCGCAAACTCCAGCGCCCGGTAGGTCGCCCCTTCCATCCCGAGCCTGGCGACGCAGGCGAGGGCGACGTCTTTTGGCTCTGCAGCGCCGGAGAGCCTCCCGGAGAGGTGGACCGCGATCGTCTCCGGGACCCGGAACCACGTGGCGCCCGAGGCCCAGATCGCCGCCATATCGGTCGCGCCCACTCCGGTGGCAAACGCGCCGAAGGCGCCGAGGGTGCAGGTGTGGGAGTCGGCGCCCACGACGACCGTGCCGGGCCGGACGACCCCTTCGCTCATCACCTGGTGACAGACACCGCTTCCGGCGTCCGAGAGCGCTATTCCCGACCCTTTAGCATACCCCCGGAGTTCCGCCTGGAGCGTCGCCGTCGTCCCGGTGTTTGCCGGGACGATGTGATCGAAGACGAGGCGCAGACGCTCGGGATGGGGAAGCCGCTCGACCCCCATCTCCCGGAGCGCCGCCTGGGTAAGGACGCCGGTCCCGTCGTGGGCGAAGGCGATATCGACCTCGCGGTCCACGTACGCTCCCGCCGGTGCACCGAGGACCCGCTCGGAGAGCGTGCTCACGAGGGGACCCCTCCCTTTGCCTGCCTGAGGATCGTGCAGAGCACCTCCGGGGTGACGCTGCATTTCCCTTCGCTTTTTCGTTTGATCTGTTCGAGCACCCATTGCGCCTCGCGGTCGGAGAGTTCGAACCCATAGGCCTTTGCAACGTGCTCGAGCGCCTTCCTCCCCGTATGCTTTCCGAGGATGAATCGGCGTTCGCCGCCCACCATCTCAGGGGGGACGTACTCGTAGGTCGCCGGGTCTTCAAGGATGGCGGCGATGTGGATCCCGCTCTCATGGGCAAAGGCGTTCTCGCCGACGACCGGCCGGGTGCGCTCCGGGGCCAGGCCAGAGTACCGGGCGACCAGGCGCGAGACCTCCTGCAGGCGGGAGAGGTCGTAGCGGTCGACGCCGCCCTTCATCCGCAGGGCGACGAGCACCTGTTCGAGCGCTGCGTTCCCGGCGCGTTCCCCGATGCCGTTGACGGTGGTGTGGAGCTGGAACGCCCCCGCGGCCGCGGCCGTGACGGTGTTTGCGGCTGCAAAGCCAAGGTCGTTGTGGCAGTGGATACAGAGCGGGAAGGAAGCCTCACCAAGGATTCGGGAGACAACCGCGTGGATCTCGAGCGGCGTGAGGCACCCGACCGTATCCGCAAAACTGACGAAATCGGCACCGCATTCCACGCCGCGGGCGTACATCTCGACGAGAAACGCAGGGTCCGTCCGGGAGGCGTCCTCGGCTGCAAACCGCACCTGCACCCCGTGATCGGAGGCGAACTCCACCATATCGAGGGCGGCATCGAGCACCTCCTCGCGGGGCCGCCGGTACTTGTGCCGGACGTGGAGGTCGGAGGTCGCGATGAAGATGCTGACCATGTCCACATCGCAGTCAAGGGCCGCCTCGATATCGGGCCTGAGCGCACGCGCGAGGCAGCAGACCCGCGCAGAGAGACCGCTCCGGGCGATGGCGGCGACGCATTCCTTCTCCGCAGGGGAGACCACGGGAAACCCGGCCTCGATCACCTCCACGCCGATCTCGTCGAGCGATTCCGCGATAGCCAACTTCTCATCCCGGGTAAACGAGACGCCGGGAGTCTGCTCCCCGTCTCGCAGCGTTACATCACAGATCTCGATATGCCACGGTATCATGTCGTCCACCCTCGGGGCAGGCGCCTTCGATCACCACCGTCCGGGGCCCCTCCCGCGGGGGAGTGAGAGCCCGGTGAAGCGCCCCGACGTCGTCGGCGGCAGAGACGACCGGGTCGGCCCAGGCGATGTAGCGAAGGATGTCGGGGACGGGGTGACCGCCGGTCATCCCCATCCGGTTGTTCGCAAGGACGATACAGAGGAGCGGGAGCCCTCGTTCGTAGACGTCGATGAGGGCGGCGAGGCCCGAGTGCAGGAGCGCGTAGTCGCCGGTGAGCGCAACCCCCGTGCCGGTCGCCGCCACGGCAACCGACGAGCCGAGGCCGTAGGTGGCGACCCCAAGCCGGTAGGGCGGGTTCATCGCGAGGATCGCGCACCCGGCATCGCAGACGGCCCGCATTTTGCGCTTCCGGAGGATGGCGAAGGCGGGATGAAACGGGCAGTCCCTACAGAACGTCCGCGAGAAGCCCCGCGAGGAGAACCGCTCCGGCTCTCCGGGGGAGAGAGGAGGAGCGAGCAGCCGGTGCTCTTTGAGGAAGGGGCGACCGATCTCAGGGATCGCGGTCGGGTCCGTCGGGGGCGGATAGACGACGACGGGCCGGAATCCCCCATCCGGGCGCCGGTTGAGGGGCGAGGACCGCGCCCAGGCAAACATCGCCGCCGTCCGTAGGTCGCTTGCCTGCGCGCGGCCGGCCATCGTGAGGTCCGGGTCCGCGAGGCTCCCCTCCCGGTCGTTCCGGGGCACGGAGGGGTCCGGAACATCCGCGTCCAGGAGGTCGGGCACGACCCTGACGACGGCCACCCGTGAGAAGGTCTCGGAAGCCTCGAACGCCGCTTCGACGGCCGGACCGATCGTCTCGCCGTCGGGTTCCAGAACCGGCACCCGGGCCACCTCCCCGTAGTAACGGGAGTCCTGCACGACGTCCGATGCGGCCGCCCGCACGTCGTCGCCGACGACCACCACGACGCCCGCCCGGAGGCCCTGCGCGGTGGCGTGCACGAGCGGGTCCGCGCAGGCGTTGAGGCCGACGTGCTTGACGACCACAGCGGCCCTCCTCCCGGAGAGCGAATCGCCGAGGGCATACTCGAGCGCCGTCTTCTCGTTTATCGTGATCGCGGCCCCGGCCGAGGCGGCAACCTCGGATATTGGGTAACCGGGGACGGTGTAGCAGCAGTCGGCAGACTGGAGGAGCGCGAGAGCAAGCGCCGCCGCGCCCTTCATAGATCCCTCCCCGGCGCAAGGTCGCACCCCGTGCACGCCGCGCACATCGTCAGCGCCCGACGGGGGTCGAGGCCGGCGCGCCGGAGGACCCGCGCATGGGTCCCGCAGAGCGAGAGCAGGCGGTCGGCGGACGGGCGGGACCGGCCGGCAAGAGACCCCGCCGGGGTGAGCGGGCGGAGGACCGGGATGACTCCGGCCCCGGCAAGCTCCTCCATCACCCGCTCCAGGTCTTCGTCGGTCTCCCCGAGGCCGACGAGGATGTTCGAGTAGACCCTGCCGCGCCCGAAGAGCGCGACGGACGACGAAAGCGCCTCCCGGACCGCTTCCCACGAGAGGCCCGGGCACATATCGGCAAAGAGTGCTTCCGTTGCCGCCTCGAGGTTGAACTTCACCTCGGCGACACCGAGAGCATGGAGCCGGGCCGGAGTCTCCGGCCCCGGGTAGATCGAGACCCCGATGGGAAGACCGAACGGCAGAAGCGCCGCCACGACCTTGCAGACGTATGCCTCCTCCTCCTCGATCGAGGCGGCGACGCCGCTCGTGATCGAGATAGCATCGACCCGGTCGACGACGTCCTCGACCATGCGGGCGATCTCGTCGACCTCCTTGCGCCGCCCGGGGAGACCCGGCACCGGACAGTAGCGGCAGTGGAAGACGCACGTCCCGCTGACCGTGATATAGGCCTGGCGGGGACAGTGAAGAGCGACCGGCTCGAATCGGCCGCGAATCGTATCGCCGTCGATGCTGAGGTCCGCCGCGCCTTCCCCCCGGTGGACGAACTCGATGAGGCTCGCCTCGTCGATACCGACCCGGACCCTTCGATCGCCGACGGAGAAGAAGAGTGAACCGGTCGTTCCCGCCGAGGGGCCAGCGGCCGAGCGGGAGACGTATCGGTCTATTGGTTCGCCGGAGACGCGAACCGAACCGGCCTCAAGCAGCCGGGCCTTTAACCGGACCCATTCCATAACGCCAGCGCCTCCTCATACCGCGTATAAAACGGGATCGCCGCCACCGCTCCGACCGCACCCCGGCCGTCCATGACGATCGCGAGCCGCCGGTCGGCGAGAGAGGCAAGGTCGTCGGGGGAGACCTCGCCCCGCTTTACGCGGCAACCGAACTCCTCAAGCGGGGCGGGATCGAAGCCGCGCCAGACCGCCATCCCGGTCTCATCCGAGAGCGTGTACTCCATAAGGCAGTCGCGGTAACGCCGGACCAGTCCCGCGGGATCGGAAGTGGCGAACTCGCAGGCGACGGCGACGCAGTTCTTGGTCCGGTAGGGAACCGGATAGAGCTGCACGATGGTGTGGGAGAGGTAGCGCGAACGGTCGTCCTCAACGGCCCGTGCGATGTTGTGGGCGAGCGTCCAGGTGGCGCCCTCTTCCGGGGTATCGGTGTCGTCGACCCCGATGATCACCCGCTCGCGGCGGGGAAGCCAGACAGTCGACCCCGCGAGCCGGCCGCCGCCGGCAGGGTCGCAATTCTTGCGAACGACGCCCGCCGCAGCGGCACGGCAGGCGGACGCCCCCACGCCGCCGCCGCCGAGGCCGCGGTAGGTAACGGCGATCTCGTCCCCTTTGACGGAGACGCCGGCGATCCCCGCCGGAAAGACGGAACCTTCGAGCGCGAGGTCAACGTCGCCGGTCAAAAGATGATAGCGGTTGGTCGCACCGACGGTGCGGATCGAGCGAACGAGCGGGCTCTGTGCATAGTGGCTCTTCACCCACATTGCTCCGCCGGTGCAGTCAAAGAACTCGATGAGTTCCACATGATCCCCGCTCTCGTCGGTCACCGCCACGATCTGCGGATACCGCACGATGTACGGATCAGAAAGTCTCTCCATACAGACCGGCCGCCTCAACGCCCTTGTTTCCCCAGAGAACGGTTCCCAGTGCTCCGATCCGGCCCTTTCGGGCGTTCGAGTCGATGAACCGAATACCCATCCGGGCCGCCTCCGCTTCCGCGTCGGCGAGCGTCAGAAGTTCGGTCTTGACCCGCCGGAGGTAAGGGGACTCTGCCGCAAACGCAATCCCCCGGTAGACGGCGATGCCGGTGTCCTTGCTGACCGCACCCGACTCGATGAAGTCGCGGACGTACTCAAGGAGCGCGTCCACCCGTCCCGGACGGACCGCAAAGTTCAGGGCTGACCCGACACAGTTGGTGGTCTTCTTCGGGACCTCCGGGTTCAACTGCACGAGGCGCATGTCAAGATACTCCACCCCCGGGATCTTGCAGGCCTCGGCGCATTTGAGCGCGAGCACCCAGGTGGCGCCTTCTTCGCGGGTGTCGGTATCATCGATCCCGACCGTCACCTTCTCGTAGAGCGGCGAGACGATCCGCACCCGACAGACCCGGGCGCCGCCGATCTGGAGGTCGTCCTCAGAGGGGTACTCCGCCCGGATCACGCCCGGCGCCTGCGGCAGGCAGGCGGCAACGCCGACACCGGCGCCTGCAATCCCTGACCAGGTCGTCACCACTTCGTCCCCGACGACCTCGACCCCCTCGAGCGCCTGGCCGCCGATCTCTTTGCTCGCGGCCCCGAACTTCACCGGAGATAAACCCAGCCGGGCAAGCACCGTCATCGTCGTGCCCTCGACATGGCAGGACCGGACCGCGCCCTTTGCACGCATCCGGTTCGCCGCATCCCACTCGATGGTTCCCCGGGCCCGGCAATGCTCGCGGATCTCCGCAAGACCGGCTTTCTGGTCGACCATGGCAAGGTACTTCATCGAGAATAACGACCCGAACCGGGTCCTGACTTCATCGGGCGTGAGCGTGATCATGGTTGTCACCGAAATTATCGTTAACAAGAATGTCGTTATCAACGATATTTAAGGGGATCGATCGGGGTGAAGGCGGGCAGGATGGTGTTCACCGATCGCACAGAACGAAAAAACGGTGGGATGTTCCAGAAAGGGTATTTTCAGGCATCATTTTGGCCGACCGCCATCTCTTGAACGGAAATTGTAATCCAGATCCACCTGTTCCGAAAAAGCCCATGCTCGCATCCGTGACCAGATTGCCCCCCTCTGATTTGGGGTATTAGCATATTTCTCCTTTGGAGCGTACTTCCCGTCTTCTCTGCGTTCAAGGTACCCGGTCAGATAATCACTAACTAAAACGTTCATCTCCGACTCGATCTTATTGATCAGATCATTTCTCTTCCTCGGATCGATCTTTCTGGCCAGTCGCTCAAGGCCCGCATCTGCCATCTCAGCTGCAGTCTTTCCCGTGCTGTTTGGAGCAAATATCTGCAGCACAATGTCTATTAACCCAACCCTCACCCCATTCTTATCATGGACGGACTCGGGTACAAAAGCGATAGGCAGTTCCGGCAATCTTGAAAGGAGGGTTCCGTCGGCTGCGATGAGAGATTCCCGGAGCCGCACATTCCTGACTCTCTCGGCTTTTTCGACCCTGAGTTGCTCCAGGAGCAACAACTAACAGAAATCGCCGTCATCGACATGTTCCAGCCTGCCACTCATAACATCCGGTGATCCCTGGGCGGGAGGTATACTGTAGATGGCGAGACTATTGCAGTCCAGGTATTGATACTTCTGTAGTTTTCCTGCTTTTGACTTCGTGTTTGTCGTCAGTTCCAGGACGAACCAGCCGGATTCGCCACTGGCGCAGATGTCGGGATCGAACATCTTCCCGGCATCAGGATCGTTCTCCTTTTTCAGGCTACGATACGATAGATTCACTTCGATCACATAATCACGGATGCCCGCCTGCGCAAAAGGGCCCGTAAAAGATAACTTTGGATAGATATGGAAGAGTTGAATGGCGTTTCGCCACAACAACATCCGATTATCAGGGTGTTCAGGCAAAAAGTTCGACCCCGTCGAAGGTTATCGTTGTCCTCCCTGCATTATCTTCGCCCTGAAGTGCTGCGATGCGCGGCGCAGCGTTCACACAGCCGTTCCCGGGTATCGTGAGATGAGCAAAATCCTCCCCCAGGCTTATTGAAACCCTATCCCAGGTGTGGAGATCAACTCCTTTAAACCGTTTAAATGTATCATTATCCCGGGTCTCCGTTTCAACAAGCCATAAATTCATATTCCCTTTGCCGCTTGAAACAACTTTTGAGAACGCATCGAGATCGATCCCCTGAGAGAAATCCAGTTCAAATGCACCCATCTTCTTATCTCTCAGATCCGTCGCCTCTTCGATAGCCTCCTCATACGTTCTTGCTGTGGTGATGATCGACAGGAGAACCTCGTCGATGTCTTCGGCTTTCTGAATGGTGACCTTCCCGTTGCTGTACCACTTCGCCGCGATCACCACTCTGCCCTCCCGCCTCTTCTGCCACCGGGCGCTGTGGATGGCGAATCGTTCTTTTGCCACTTCGAGAACGTCATCAAAGTCTTTGATTGCGTTACTCGCCCCATGCCACAGCTTCAGGCTGAAGTATCCGGCATCATCCTCCGGGGAGAGACCATCGGAGTATTTGATACCCAGACCTTTCTGATACCACTCGTCGCTCCTCTCCCAGTGCAGGAGTTGCTGTCTTGATAACCAGCACCTGTCAAGGCCGACGTTCTCCCTCACCCATTTTTCGACAAGCGCATCCGACTCTTTGATGCCCAGAACGCTGTACAAGATCCACACCCGGGAGCGCGTCTTATCCAAGAATATACTATAAGGAGAGGTGCCGCCGCGGTTGATGTACCACCCCTTCCGGTCCAGTGTATCCCATCTCCCGAGCGGACAGCCAAAATCGGCAAGAGATCCGCTGTTGCTCTCCAGGAGGTATGCTTTCAGCTGGGGGGACCGTGCCGCACCGTACCCTGTCGTTTCCCTGTTATCGTCTAACCCTGCCTGCAGCCAGGTCCTTAGATCGTACAGGTCATGTATTCCGGACATACTCTGCTCATCCCACGATTGGTCAGTTGAGGTTGCTCTCAGACTATGGGTGGTACCGATAGATATATATACGTTACACAAGAGGACGGCGTGTTCACAGATCAGCGCCTTTTATCCGCAAGGTCCGGCCCGACCGGAGACGCGCAGGCGAGAGACCTAGAAATCACAACAGAAAAATGGTTTAGAGGTAATCAGCCAAGACATCCTTCAGGGCAAACTTAAACGGCCCGAGGCTGCCGCCGAAGTTTCCGGCACTGATGAACTTCACGCCCGGCACCAGGCTCGCCGCACGGATGCCCTCCGCCATCGCGGTCTTGACCGAGTCCTCGTCGACGCCGTCGATGACGATCTCGTATATTGCTTTCACGCCCTCGGGGACCTTGCTTCCCTCGACTCTGTCCCGGAGCGTCGGGCAGTAGGCCTCGTTCGTGCTGGCGCCCATGAACTTGTACTTCTTGCTCCCCATCTTCGAGCCGCTCGCGACGATGCCGCCGGGGAAGGACGTGATGACGCCGCAGACGCCGCTGATGGCGTCGACCGCAGCCTCTGCAGCCATCAGAGCAGCCATCTGGTTCTCGCTCATGATGAAGAAGTTACCGCCTGCAACACCCTTGACGGCGCCGAATTCCTCCTCGCCGATATACTCCCCCTCCATGATCGGGATGGCCCATACCGTCCTGCCGCCGACCTCGCGCTTCTCCTCGAACCCGTCGCCGAAGAAGTGGAGTTTGATCGGGAGTTTCTCCGGGACCTCGGCGACGACGTCGGCGAGACCGTCGAAGACCGCCGTTGTCGGCGCGGTGAGGACGCACTCGGAGATGCGCGTCAAAACCTGCTCTTTAAGTTTCTTCTTGCTCGCACAGATCAGAATCGCGTAGCCGGGGCGTCCGTCGGGGGTCTCGTCGGGGGAGACGAAGCAGTCGATACCCGCCTCCGCCGGACATCCGATGGTGGAGGTGGCAAAGCCGACGGCTTCCACTGCTGCCCTGTACGCCCACTCCTCAGTGACAGCGGTGATGACGGGCCGTGCCACCCAGGTCGGGAACGCTTCTGCATAGGTATCATCGATTGTAACGCCATTCAGTTCCATGGATAGAACACACCTTCGTTTGCTACAATGTCACGATGTAGACAGAATAAGGTTTCTTTTTTTCCCCGGCGGCGCGGCAGACGGGCGCACGGGAACCCCGGCCGCTCACGCCGCCCGATTAATACCCGGGTACGGAGAGGTGCGGGCACGGGACCCGAACGATTTTCCCGGGCAGGTCCCGGGCATTCAACACGGAGAGAAAAACCAATGAATACAGAAACGGTTGGTATTCACACCGCGCAACGATTAACCGGCGCTCCCCGGGATGCGGACAGGCATTACACCCGGCACCCCGGAAGATCCTGTCAGTTCTCATCGCTCCATGACCGGGGAGGCCACCGATTTTCATCAGGAACCCCGATCACAAATTTAATACTTTCGATTTCCTCTCGTCCCCGGAGGTCCATCCAGCATCGAGATTTGAGGCAGCGGATTAACATAACAATTTTTTTAATTTATAAAATTTGACAGATAATCATAGTTCTTGAATATAAGACTGCCGAATTTCAGAAAGTTTATGTATATTCTTTGACTATTCTTTTTATATCGATTTTTAATCGATCAGATCTGGTGCGTGATACCATGGCATTTGCATTGCACATCAATATGGAACGATGTACAGGCTGCAACAACTGCGTGGTGGCATGTCCGGTCGACGCTCTCGAACTTTACACCGAAGATCCGGTAACGAAGGAGAAGATCTACAAGGTCAAGGACGGCAAGGCCGTCATCCTTGATTTCAACTCCGAACTCTGCGCCGGTTGCGGTGTGTGCGTCCAGGCATGCCCCTATGGAGTCATCAAGCTTGTAGGACCGTGGGAGAGTCAGGCAAAGGCCCGAAAAGTGGAAGTCTAGGAGTGATATGAGAATATGGCACTGTTTCCAAAGTATTCCAAAACGCGGGACGGACAGAATGTCATCATGGAGCAACGGCTCCTGAAGGCGGTCAATAACCTGATCCTGAACGCAGAGACCTGCACAGGTTGCGGGATCTGTGCCGACGCCTGCCCCGAGGAGGCAATCGTCCTCGGACCCGTAGGTGCGGCACGCCGTGGAGCGATTGATTACGCAGCGCCTGTAGACGTCAACCCGGAGAAATGCTCGTATTGTGGCGTCTGTGTCATCATGTGCCCCTTCAATGCAATGACGCTCAAGGTCGACGGGGAGGAGAGGCTCCCGATCCTTGAGAAGGAAGGGTTCCCCACATACGACATGGTCACCGTCATCGACGAGGAGAAGTGCGACCGGTGCACCGTCTGCGAGGAAGTCTGTCCGCGGGATGCCATTGTCCGCGATGTCCCGACATTTGAGGGCGGCGACGAATCCGGCAAGCCGCGTCAGGCGGCGCTGCAGACCAAGACCTCATTCGTCGTCGACACCGAGAAGTGCAACGTCTGCGGCATCTGCGGCGAGCTCTGCCCGAGCATCACCGTCGTTCGCATCCCGAAAAGCCCCGAGACCGGCAAGATCGAAGGGGACGTCAAGTGGGAAGAGACCACCTGTGATGCATGTAAAGTCTGCGTGGAAGCCTGTCCTCAAGAGGCAATCACCGTAGAACGCGAAGTCATCAGCGACAAACTGCCCGGCAAGGTCGACATCGAGCAGGACAACTGTTGTACCTGCACCTGGTGCGTCCGGACCTGCCCTGAGGAAGCAATCACCGTTGAGAAGCTCTTCGAGGGAGACCTTGAGATCAACCCGGAGAAGTGTCCCGGAGGTTGCTCGACCTGTGTTGAGGTCTGCCCCTGCAACGCGCTCTACCTCCCATCCCCGCTCCCGGCAAAGGAGATGAAAGGCAAGATTGAGCCGAACATCGCCATCAACAAGGACTTCTGTATCCTCTGTGGCGCCTGCGTCAATGCCTGCCCGAGCGAGGATGCAATTGTCCTGCGACGGACGGGTATCCGGATGCAGGATAAAGAGACGGACCTCTTCAAGAGGATCAAGGAGAAGCTGCTCACCCCGAGAACATCGAAGGTCAAAGAAACCGCCCCTGGCGAGATCGAGGTCAAAGTTCTGGGAGAAGCGCAAGAGGCGTGAGGGATAGCCAATGGCAGTAAAGAAAGACTATAAGGATCAGAAACTCGCTGAGAAACTCCGGGACCGGAAATACTACGTTTCCGAAAGTAATCCGGAGTTTACCAAAGATGTGGAGAAACTCGGGCAGACGGCCGCCCACATGTGCTACCAGTGCGGCACCTGCACCGGTTCGTGCCCCTCGGCACCCCGGAGTTCGTACCGTATCCGTCTGTTCATGCGGAAAGCTGTCCTCGGCCTCGAAGAAGAGGCCCTCACCGACCCGGACCTCTGGCTCTGCACCACCTGCTACAGCTGCACCGACCGGTGCCCGCGTGACCTCGCGCCGACGGACGCCATCATGGCCATGAGAAACCTCGCGTTCAGGCGGGACATCGTTCCGCGCAACTTCCTCCAGACCGTCCAGTTGATCTATAAGACCGGCCACGG
The DNA here is from genome assembly GCF_002499755.1 of Methanoculleus sp. UBA291. Taxonomy (NCBI): domain Archaea; kingdom Methanobacteriati; phylum Methanobacteriota; class Methanomicrobia; order Methanomicrobiales; family Methanomicrobiaceae; genus Methanoculleus; species Methanoculleus sp. UBA291. Next base: position 34,085 of record NZ_DANC01000018.1, read on the forward strand.
CGTCCCGAACAACGACGCAAACCGGGCCGCCCGGAAGAGACTCGGCCTTGAGGAAGAACCTGAGACAACACACAAGTACCCCGAGTACCTGCCCGGTATTCGGAAGATCCTCGACCACTACAGACTGAAAGAGCACGCAGACAGAATTCTCGCGGAGGGTGAGAAACCATGAGCGGGAGCAACCATCAGTATGCATTCTTCCTCGGATGCATCGCCCCGAACCGGTATCCGGGCATTGAGGCAGCAGCCGTCCGGACCAGCAAGAACGTCGGCATCGACCTCCTGCCCCTCAAGGGCGCAAGCTGTTGCCCGGCACCCGGTGCATTCGGCTCTATCGACCTGTACGTCTGGTACGCAATGGCGGCCCGGAACCTCGTGCTTGCCGAACAGATGAAGATGGACATCGCTCTGATCTGCAACGGGTGCTACAAGTCCATCTGGGAAGTCAACCACAAACTGAAGCACAACGACGAACTCCGCGACGGAGTCAACGAAGTGCTCAAAGAGATCGATATGGAATACAAGGGGACCGCCGACGTCTGGCACCTCGCCGAACTCTACTACGACCCCAAGATCGTGGGCGTCAAGAAGCTTGCCGAAAGCGTCCGGCGTCCCCTGACCGGTTCGAAGGTCGCCGTCCACTACGGGTGCCACCTGATGAAGCCAGCCAAGGAGCGGCACTTCGGCAACACCGAGACCCCGATGTGGATGGAAGAACTCGTCGCCGCACTCGGCGCAGAGCCGGTCCAGTACCGCAACAAGATGCAGTGCTGTGGTGCCGGTGGCGGTGTTCGCGGATACGACCTCGCGCACGCGCTCGATATCACGAACGAGAAACTGACCAATATGGAGGAGGTAGGCGTCGATGCAGTCACCGAAGTCTGCCCGTTCTGTCAACTCCAGTTCGACCGCGGCCAGCTCGAGATCAAGGAAAAGTTCGGAACCGAACACAGGATCCCCGTCCTGCACTACAACGAACTCCTGGGACTGGCACAGGGCATGAGCCCGGACGAGCTCGCACTCGACCTCCATGCCGTAGACGTTGAACCGTTCCTGAAGAAGATCCTGTGAGGTGCAAAGACATGGCAGAAGTCAAGAAGAACGAAGAGCCAAGAATTGGCGTTTTTGTGTGCCACTGTGGTACCAACATTGCGGGCTCCATCGACGTCGAAGCGGTAAAGGAGTACGCCAAGACACTCCCGAACGTCATCGTCGCCGATGACTACCAGTACATGTGCTCGACCCCCGGCCAGAACAAGATCGCGGAGGCCATCAAGGAGCAGAACCTTACCGGTATCGTCGTTGCGGCATGTTCACCCCGTCTGCATGAGCCCACGTTCCGTAACGCAACCAAGACAGGCGGCTTGAACCCCTTCCGGTTCGAGATGGCGAACATCCGCGAGCAGAACTCATGGGTGCACATGCACCAGCCGGAGGAGGCTACCGCAAAGGCTAAGGACGCAGTCAGGATCGCCGTAGCAAAGGCATCCCTCCTCGAGGACCTCGTCCCGAAGAGCGTCCCCGTGGAGAAGACCGCGATGGTCGTCGGCGGCGGTGTCGGCGGCATGCAGGCAGCGCTCGACCTTGCGAACGCCGGGATCAAGACCTACCTCGTGGAGAAGAGCCCCACGATCGGCGGCAGGATGTCCCAGCTCGACAAGACTTTCCCGACGCTGGACTGCTCGCAGTGTATCCTGACCCCGAAGATGGTGGACGTCTACCGGAACGAGACCATCGAACTCCTCACCTACACCGAGGTCGAGGCGGTCGAGGGATACATCGGCAACTTCGACGTGACCCTCCGGAAGAAGGCACGCGGTGTCCTCACCCCGAAAGAGGCAGAAGCCCGCGGCATCGTCGGCGGCGGCTGCACCGGCTGCGGCGACTGTGCGAACGTCTGCCCCGTCATCAAGCCGAACCCGTTCGAGCTCGGCATGGCGCCGAGAAAGGCGATCTACATCTACCACCCGCAGGTCTCCCCGCTGATCTACACCGTCGACTTCGACGCCTGTGTCAAGTGCGGTCTCTGCGTCGAGTCATGCGGCGATAAGAAGGCGGTCGACCTCGAGGCAACGGACGAATTCATGACCGTCAAGATCGGCACCATTATCCTCGCCCTGGGCTACGACATCTTCCCCATCGAGAAGAAACTTGAGTGGGGTTACAAGAACTACGACAACGTCATCACGAGTCTTGAGTTCGAGCGGCTGATCTGTGCATCCGGCCCGACCGGCGGCCATCTCGTCCGCCCGAGCGACGGCGAAACCCCGAAGAGGGTCGCGTTTGTCCTCTGCGCGGGGTCCCGTGACTCGACCGGCGTCGGCAAGCCTTACTGCTCGCGGTTCTGCTGCATGTACTCGCTCAAGCATGCCCACCAGATCATCGAGAAGATCCCCGGCGCGGTGCCGTACATCTTCTACATGGATATCCGGTCCTTCGGCAAGCAGTACGAGGAATTCTACTACCGTATCCAGAACGAGGGTGCAAAGTTCATCCGCGGCCGGGTTGCAAGCATCACCGAAGACCCGGTGACCAAGAACCTCCACGTCAACGCAGAAGACACCCTCCTCGGGCGGCCTGTCGACATGGAAGTCGACATGGTCGTGCTCGCAGCCGCCATCCAGCCTACCGCCGAGACCGAAAAGACCCGGAGACTCTTCGGGGTATCCTGTTCGCAGGACGGCTGGCTCCTTGAGGCTCACCCGAAGCTGAACCCATGCGGCACCACCACTGCCGGCGTCTACCTTGCCGGCGTCTGCCAGGGACCCAAGGATATTCCCGACACGGTCGCTCAGGCAGAGGGTGCGGCATCCGCGGCATCCATCCCGATCCACAGAGGACAGGTGGAGCTCGAGCCCTACTTCGCCCAGTGTATCGAGGAGAAGTGCGCAGGATGCGGACTCTGTGTCAATCAGTGCCCCTACAGCGCCCTCTCGCTCGTCGAGAAGAACGGCCGCACGGTCATGCAGGTCACGGAAGCCAAGTGCAAGGGTTGCGGAACCTGCGGCGGGTTCTGCCCCGGGGGTGCAATCTGGATGCAGCACTTCGCAACACCGCAAATCGTGGCGCAGATCGATGCATTCCTCCTCGGAGGTGAAGAGTAAATGGCTGATGAGAACTGGAAACCAAAGATTATCGCCATCATCTGCAACTGGTGTTCCTACGCAGGCGCAGACCTTGCCGGCGGCGCTCGTATCCAGTACCCGCCAGACATCCGTTCCATCCGCGTGATGTGCACGGGACGGATCGACCCCCTCTTCATCCTGAAGGCCTTCCAGGACGGGGCGGACGGCGTGCTGGTCTCCGGGTGTCACTTCGGTGACTGCCACTATCTTGAGGGCAACTTCAAGGCTGCAAAGAGGATGTTCCTCTTGAAGAGTGTCCTCAAGAACATCGGTCTTGACGACAAGCGTCTCAGAATGACCTTCGTCTCCGCATCGGAAGGTGCAAAATGGGGCACGGTCATGACGGACGTCGTCAAGACCATCCACGAGCTTGGTCCAAGCCCGCTTAAAGAATTTGCCAAGTAAATATAATAAAACAATAATAATAGACAGGGGATGAATAACAATGGCAATCAATGTAAATCTGATCACGGGTCGCACCATCCAGCAGGGGGTGTCGATGGAGGCGGGGAAGGAAAAACCCGCCTACACCGACGCCTGCGGGATTATTGAACTGGACCCGGCGGACTTTAAGAAGCTGGGAGCTTTCCGCAACACGAACGTACGTGTCACCAGCAACTACGGAAGCGTCGTCGTCAAGGCGGTCGAGGCAACCCAGGGTCCCCATCCCGGTGTAGCATATATACCGATGGGTCCGTGGGCAAACATGATAGTCAACCCGAACACCTACTCAACGGGGATGCCCACATTCAAGGGTACCCCCGTCAAGGTAGAAGTCGCCAAGAACGAACCGGTTCTCAGCTCACTGGAACTGGTGCGTAAGGCATGCAGGGGTGAACTAGCATGACAAAGACGGTAACCGACGTAGTCTGCCCGTTCTGCGGGACACTTTGCGACGACCTCGAGGTCGTCGTCAGCGATGACGGAAAGGAACTTCACGACGTATACAACGCATGCGCCATCGGCGCCGAAAAGTTCCTCCACTCTCAGGCAAAAGACCGCATCACCCACCCCCGTATGCGACAGGAGGATGGGTCCTGGAAGGAGATCTCCTACGAGGAGGCAGTCGACTACACCGCCCGGATGCTTACCGAAGCAAAGAAGCCCCTGATGTACGGCTGGAGCTCCACAAACTGTGAGGCCCAGTCTCTCGGGTCCGAGATCGGTGAACTTGTCGGAGCGGTCATGGACAACACCGCGACCGTCTGCCATGGAACATCCCTTATCGCGGTTCAGGATATCGGTATCCCGAGCTGCACGCTTGGGGAGGTCAAGAACCGGGCCGACCGCATCCTCTTCTGGGGCTGCAATCCGGCACACGCCCATCCGAGACACATGTCCCGATATTCTATCTTCCCCCGGGGATTCTTCACCGGCAAGGGTCATGCGGGCAGGAAGATGATCGTCGTCGACCCGCGTGTCACCGACACCGCCAAGATGGCGGATATCCACCTGCAGATCGAGCAGGGAGAAGACTACGAACTCCTCGACGCACTCCGTGTGGCGCTCAAGGGCGGGGAACTCCCCGACGTCGTCGCCGGAATACCGAAAAACAGGATCAACGAGGTTGCCGAGACACTCAAGAGCGGCCGCTTTGCGATCATCTTCTTCGGTATGGGCGTGACGCAGTCGCTTGGAAAGAACCACAACATCGATGCGGCCATCGCGCTCACCCGTGACTTGAACGAGTACACGAAAGCCGCCATCATGCCGATGCGCGGGCACTACAACGTCACCGGCTCCGGCCAGGTCTGGGGCTGGCAGTTCGGGTTCCCCTTCGCGGTGGACCTCTCCCGCGGATTCGCGCGGTACAACCCCGGTGAGACAACCTCCAACGACCTGCTCCGCAGGAACGAAGTGGATGCCATCTTCGTCCTCGGAAGCGATCCCGGCGCGCACTTCCCGTTCAGTTCGGTGAAGAAGATTTACGGCCTCCCCTCGATCGCCATCGACCCGCATGAGACCCCGACCACCGAGGTCTGCAAGGTCCATGTCCCGGTCGCCTTCGTGGGCGTCGAGGTGGGCGGATGCGCATATCGGATGGACAACGTGCCGATTGAGACGAGAAAGGTCGTCGAACCCCCGGAGGGGATGATGACCGACGAAGAGTTCCTCGGGCGTGTCCTCGCACGCGTCAAGGAGATTAAGGGGGTGTAAAACGATGGCAGAATATCTCATCAAGAACGGCTTCGTCTTCGACCCGGTCCTCGGGATCAGGGGAGATGCAACCGATATCGCCATCAAGGACGGCAAGATCGTCGAAGCCGATGCGGTTAAAAACCCGAAGGTCGTCGACGCCACAGGTAAGACCGTCATGGCCGGCGGTGTCGATATTCACGCTCATGTTGCCGGCCCGAAGGTGAATATGGGCCGGAACTTCCGCCCGGAAGATAAACTCTTTGGCTACAAGCCCGGACACGGCATCGAGCGGATGCAGGGTGGGTTCTCGGTCCCGACAACGATCCGGACCGGCTACACGTACGCCCACATGGGCTACACCACGGTGATGGAAGCGGCCATGCCGCCGCTCTACGCCCGGCACACCCACGAGGAGATGCGGGACACGCCGATCCTCGATCAGGGCGCCTATCCGGTCTTCGGAAACAACTGGTTCGTGCTCGAGTATCTGAAGAACCACGAGATCGAGAATACCGCGGCCTACATTGCCTGGCTCCTGCGGGCCACGAAGGGCTACGCGGTCAAGGTCGTCAACCCCGGCGGCACCGAAGCCTGGGCATGGGGCCTGAACTGTGAGAACATTCACGACCCGGTCCCCTACTTCGACATCACCCCGGCAGAGATCGTCAAGGGGCTCATCGAGGCGAACGAGTACCTCGGTCTCCCGCACTCGATGCACGTTCACACGAACAATCTCGGAAACCCCGGCAACTATACGACGACTCTCGATACGTTCAAGCTCTCCGAAGGCCTCAAGCCGAACAGCAGGTTCGGCCGCGACCAGGTGATGCACCACACCCACGTCCAGTTCCACTCCTACGGCGGGGACTCCTGGGCGAATGTGGACTCAAGAGCAAAGGAGATCATGGACTACGTGAACTCTCACGACAACATCACCATCGACATGGGTCAGGTGACGCTCGACGAGACCACGACCATGACCGCCGACGGACCGTTCGAGCACCACCTCACCGAGTTGAACCACTTAAAGTGGGCAAACGCCGACGTGGAACTCGAGACGGGGTCCGGTGTCGTCCCGTACATCTACAGCCCGAACATCAAGGTCTGCGGTATCCAGTGGGCCATCGGCCTTGAACTCGCCCTGCTTGCAAAGGATCCCATGCGGGTTTTCCTGACCACCGACCACCCGAACGCCGGACCGTTCTTCCGCTACCCGCGGATCATGAAGTGGCTCATGAGCACTGAAGCGCGCAAGCAGCAGTTCGACGCGCTTAAGTACCGGGACAAGGTCATCGATGCGACCAACCTTGCCGGCATCGACCGCGAACTCGACCTCTACGAGATCGCGCAGATGACCCGCGCAGGACCGGCGAAAGCGCTCGGCCTTTCGCACATGTACGGCGGGCTTGCCCCCGGTCTCGAAGCGGATGTCGCCGTCTTTGACTTCAACCCGAACAAGCCTTACGCGCCCGACGATATCGAGAAGGCGTTCTCGAATGCGAGGTGCCTCTTCAAGTCGGGTGTCCAGATCATCAACGACGGCGAGATCGTCTCGAACGGCAACAAGCGGACCCTCTGGGTGAACGCTCACGTCAACGAGAACCCGCAGGTGATGCGGGATGTCAAGGAGAAGTTCCTCCGCTACTATACCGTCACCCTGAACAACTACGAAGTTACCGGGCACTATCTCCAAAACCCGTACGTGATTGAGGTTGATGCCACACAGTGAGGTGCAGGAAGGATGGAAACAGTTACACTCACCATAAAGAACCAGCCCGAACTGTACCTCGAGGCCGACACCATCAGCCCCGATACGTTCGCCGGGAAGAAGACGGAAGAGATTGTCGACCTCCCTGTATACATAGGGAAGGAACCGCACCGGCTCGGAGACTTCTTTGAGGTCGCCGGCCGGACCGGGGCAACCCCGGCCGAGACGAAGATCGTCGTTAACGGCGACCTCTCCCGGGTCAAGTATATCGGCATGAAGATGACCGACGGCGAAGTCGTTGTGAACGGCGACGCCGATATGTATGTCGGCGCCTGGATGCAGGGCGGCAAGATCACCGTGAACGGAAATGTCGACGCCTTTGCCGGAACCGGTATGAAGGGCGGCGAGATTGTCATCAAGGGCAACGCGGGAAACTACCTCGGTGCGGCATACCGTGGCGACTGGCGCGGCATGCAGGGCGGCAAGATCACCGTCATGGGCAATGCCGGGAGCGATATCGGCACGTTCATGAACGGCGGGGAGATCGTCGTCGGCGGCGATGTCGACGTTCACGTTGCCACGCATGCCGAGGGAGGCAGGATCGTCGTCAAAGGCAATGCAAAGAGCAGGCTCGGCGGCCAGATGGTGGAGGGGGAGATCTACGTCTTCGGCAGCATCGATCGCATGATGCCCGGGTTTGCATACCGCGAAGATGTCGATCTCGAGGTGGACGGCACCAAAGGGCGGTTTGCCCTCTATGAGGGCGACCTTGGGGAGCGCCACCGAAAGAGGAAAGGCCAGACGATCTACGGCAAATTATACCAGCAGATCCAGGCCTGAATACCTTTTTTTTCTATCACGTCCACGAAATAGTCTGAAAATCGTAGAGTTGATGCGAGATGTTTTAAAAATGTAGCACGACGTGTTACCGTAGAGGGGGTTTCATATCACCCAAAAAAGGGGCACAATATATACGCTATTCTGTCTAATCGGCCATTATTCAATGGATCGTTAATATTTCACGCATGGGATATATTTTAGTGGAGACATAAATAGCAATGCTTATATCGTCAGAGAAGGTTACTATCTTTTTGTCCCACGAGGACGTGCAGTAGTCACCAGCAGCCACAGTCAGCGATGCTTTTAGCGTTCAGTTCACAGTTCCCGATTGTATGCACTTAAAGAGGGTAATGGAGGAAAATTATGGCAAAATACAAGGAAACTATTGACCTGTACGATGATGCAGGCAAGCAGTTGAAGAGCGGCGTGCCGCTCGAGAAGATCAGCCCGCTGGTCAACCCGGCGACCCGGAAACTCATCGACCTCACCAAGAGGACGGTCGCAGTCAACCTCAACGGGATCCAGGATGGCCTGAAGACCGGAAAGGTAGCAAAGGGGAACGTTCTCGGCCGCGAGATGAACCTGGATATCGTCGGCAACAAAGACGCCATCATCGCCAAGATCAAGGAGATGGTCCAGGTCGAAGAGGGTGACGACACCCAGATCCGCGAATTCAACGGCGGTAAACTCATCCTCGTCGAGGCTCCCAGCACCCGCCTCGAGGCCGCGGCCACCTACGATGCAGCGATCACCTCGGTCGCAGCCGCGACAACCTACGCGATTGTCGAGCAGTTCAACATCGGAGCGTTCGACGCACCGATGGTCAAGTCGGCAGTCTGGGGTTCCTACCCGCACACGATGGACCTCTCCGGCGCCAACGTCACATCCATCCTGTCGATCCCCCAGAACAACGAAGGTCTCGGCTACGCGCTCCGGAACATCCCGGTCAACCACACCGTTATGATGACCGGCAGGAACGCGATGCAGGGTGCCGCACTTGCGTCCACCTTTGAGCAGGCAGGAATGTTTGAGATGGGTAACGCCATCGGACCGTTCGAGCGCGCCCAGCTGCTCGCCTACGCCTACCAGGGCCTGAACGCGAACAACCTGGTCTACGACCTCGTCAAGAAGAACGGGGCAACCGGAACCATCGGTACCGTCGTCCAGAGTCTTGTCGAGCGGGCCATCGACGATCGGGTCATCGCCCCGGGGAAGAAGAGCGGCTACTTCCAGTTCTACGACACGAAGGACCCCATGCTCTGGAACGCCTACGCTGCTGCGGGAACCATGGCGGCCACCATGGTCAACTGCGGTGCCGGACGGTTCGCCCAGGCGGTCTCCTCGACGCTCCTGTACTTCAACGACCTGCTTGAGCACGAGACCGGGCTCCCCGGCTGCGACTACGGCCGTGTCATGGGTACCGCCGTCGGGTTCTCGTTCTTCAGCCACTCGATCTACGGCGGCGGCGGCCCCGGTATCTTCAACGGCAACCACGTCGTGACCCGCCACGCCGCCGGTGTGGCCATCCCGTGCGTGGTCGCCGCTGCTGCACTCGACGCCGGAACCCAGATGTT